>DASZXE010000642.1:0-2582 GCA_035546475.1 Kofleriaceae bacterium | reverse complement strand
GCGCTATCCCGACGCGGTGATCATGTCGGCCAAGGATCCGGCCGACGTCGCCCGCCTCCACGACCGGATCGTCGAGCACTTCGCCGGCGCCGCGACCGAGGCGGAGCTGATGATCCCGTGGGCGCGCCACGGCCTGGTCAGTACCATCCACGACCGCGCCGCCGTCCTCGCCGAGCGCCACGACGAGCACGGCACGACCCTCACCGTCCGCGCCCCCGCGACGATCCTCGACGAGCTCCGCCGCGCCATCGCCGAGACCTGACCGCTCCGGCTCAGAATCAGATGGCGGGGCGGAGGGGGCGGAGGTCCTGGAGGACCGGGACGTCGCTGCCGGCGCCCGGCTGGTGGCGCGAGGCGAGGAGCGTGGCGCCGGTGGCGACGGCGACGTGCGCGTTGTCGGCGGCGGCGATGCGCAGCTTCGGGAAGAGGCGCCGCACGTGGTCCTGGAAGCGCGGCACCAGCGAGCTGCCGCCGATCAGCGCCACCTCGTCGACGTCCGCCGCCTTCCAGTTGCACTGGCCGAGCACCGCCTCGATCTCGCGGATCGCCCGGCCGAACAGCGGGTCCCACAGCGGCTCGACCCACGACCGCTCGATGATGAGCCCGAGGTCGCGGCCCTCGCCGCTCTCGACGTAGGCGTCGCGCATCTGCAGGCGCGCCTCGCGCGCCGTGGTCAGCGCGCGCTTGACCGACTCGCACCGCATGGTCAGCGCCGAGCGGCGCACGGCGTCGCGCAGCAGATCGAAGCGCGACCGCCGGTAGATGAGGCCGGCCAGCGCGCCGACCATCGCCTGATCGAGGTCGTCACCGCCGAGGAACGGGTCGCCGCCGGTGCCGATGATCGAGAACTTGCGGCCGCGCTGCTCGATCAGCGTGACGTCGAACGTGCCGCCGCCGAAGTCGCAGACCACGAGCCGCCGGTGGTCCGGCTCCGCGTGCATCCCGACCGCGAGCGCGCCGGCGATCGGCTCCGCCACCATCTCGACGATCTCGAGGTACGCGAGGCGCGCCGCCTTGCGCAGCGCGCTCTGGTACGCGGGCGTCGCCACCGCCGACGCGGTCGCGACGATCTTCGCGATCTGCGCGCCGAACCGCTGCTCGGCGAGGGTGCGCACGCGCGCCAGCACGTAGCCGGCGATCTGCTCGGGCGCCCAGTCCTGGTTGCGCGCCTTCAGCACCAGGTGGCCGCCGGGCGTGTAGCCGAGGCCGAACGGCACCGTCGGCGCCAGGCGGCGCAGCGCCTCGTCGTCGCGGCGCGCGCCCATGAGCCGCTTGACCGAGGTGACGGTCGTCGTCGGATCCGAGAGCAGGTGCGGCACCGCGCGGCCGCCGACGTCGGGGGCCCCGCGCTCCGGCAGGTAGACGACCGACGGGATCATCGCGTCGCCGCTGTCGAGGACCAGGTGGACCTGACCGTCGATGATCGCCCCGGCCGAGGTGTAGCTCGTGCCGAAGTCGACGCCCAGCACGATCTCGCGGCTCACCCGGACCGTATCGACCGGATCCGGCGCGGGTACAGGTCCTACATGGGGGTGCACAGCTCGACGAGGACGCCGTCCGGATCGCGGACATAGGCGACCACCTGGCCCCACGGCTTGCGGGTCGGGGGCTTGACCGCGGTGGCGCCGGCGGCGAGCGCCTGCTGCCACGCGCCCTCGACATCCGGCGTGGTGAGCGCGAGCTCGATCGCCGCCGGCGGCTCGCCCGCGCGGTTCGGCCGGAAGTCGCCCGCGCTCGACTCGGCGAGCGCCTCGGCGACGAAGCCGAGCCGCGTCGCGCCGGTCGCCAGCTCGGTGTACTGGCCGCTGTCGTGGGCGAAGCCGATCGCGAGGCCGAACGCGCGCTGCCAGAAGTCGGTCGCGCGCGCGACGTCGGGGACGTAGACGAGGACGTAGCCGAGGGACGGGGTGGGCGGCGTGGTGGTCATGCCCCGTTGCTACCGCGCCGCGCGGCGGGCGTCTCGGACGTTCCGGATCTCCTACGGCGTGTCGCAGCCGGGGCCGTGGTGGTTCAGCTCGCGGCGCGCGAGCTCGAGCGTGCCGTCCTTGTGCATCACCGCGCCGGACTGGAACAGGCGCGTGCACGGCCCGCCGCCGCCGGGCTGCACGGTCGTGAACCAGGCGTCGACGCGCGGGCCGCTGTCGGTCTCGTGCAGCGTCGCGAGGGTCGGATCGACGCGGAAGCCGATGCTCGCCGGTGGCGGCGGCCAGTCGGCGGCGAGGCGGGCGGCGTCGTCGGCGGAGGTGGCGACCTGCGCGAGCGACGCGCCCGGCCCGGGCGTGACGCCGAACAGGCGCACGTTGCCGAGCAGCCACTGCAGGGCGTCGGCCGGCAGCTTCTTGGCCGCGCGCGGTCCGCCCAGCTTCGCCTCGAGCTGCGCGATCAGCGCCGCCGGGCCGCTGCCGGTGTCGAGCGGCGCGTGATCGAACGCGACCGCCAGCGCGCCGCTCGCCAGGACGGTGATGTCGAGGCTGTGGCCGTTGAAGATGCTGGTGACGTGGATCGCCAGCGGCGGCGGCATCGCGGCGTCGATGGCAGCCGCGGCGTCGACCGCCGGCGCGGCCCGCGCCACCGCCGCGTCG
>DASZXE010000641.1:0-5963 GCA_035546475.1 Kofleriaceae bacterium | reverse complement strand
GGGCGGGCGGCGGCGCGAGCGGGCGGGCGGGTGCGCGGCGCGGGGCGCGCGTGATACGGTCCGGCGCGCTTGCATACCTGGTTCGCGATCGTGCTCGGCGCGCTGCAGGGCGTCAGCGAGTTCCTCCCGATCTCGTCGACGGCGCACCTGCGGCTCGCCCCCGCGCTGCTCGGCCAGCACGACCCGGGCGCCGCGTTCACCGCCGTCCTGCAGCTCGGCACGCTGCTCGCCGTCCTCATCTACTTCGCGCGCGACCTGTTCGTCGAGCTGCCGCGCGCGCTCGTCACCGCGCCACACACGCAGCGCGGCCGCCTGCCGCTCTACCTGGTCGCCGGCACGATCCCGATCGTCATCGCCGGCGTCGCGGGCAAGTCGATCTGGGTCGGCGACGCCCGCTCGCTGTGGGTGGTCGCCGGCGCGCTGGTCGCCGTCGCCTTCGTCATCCTCGCCGTCGATCGCGGCCCCGACGGCAGCCGCACGATCGACGACCTCGCCCTCCGCGACGTGCTCTGGATCGGCCTCGCCCAGGCGCTCGCGCTCGTCCCCGGCGTGTCGCGCTCCGGCTCGACGATCTGCGCCGCGCTCGTCCTCGGCATGCGCCGGTCGGAGGCCGCGCGCTTCTCGTTCCTCCTCGGCGTCCCCGCGATCGCCGGCGCCGGCCTCCTCGAGCTGCCCGACGCGCTCCGCCAGCTCGGCGGCTACTTCACGGTCGTCACGGCGAACCACGCGCCGGCGATCGCCTACGTCGCCGGCAGCGGGCGCTCGGCGATCGTCGTCGGCACCGTCACCGCCGCGGTCGTCGGTTACGCCAGCATCGCGTGGCTGCTCCGCTACCTCGGCCGCCATGGCCTGCGCAGCTTCGCCAGCTACCGCATCGCGCTCGGCGTGATCGTGATCGCGCTGCTCGTCGCCGGTGTGATCGAGCCGTTCGCCGGTACCTGACCGCGCACCGGCGTGCTGCCCGTCGCCACCCCGCGCGCCCCCGCGCGAGTGATACAGCGCAATTCGCGGGACCCGTCACGGTCGACGCCGCCGGTTCCCTGCTAACGTCACGCCATGCGCGGGAGCCCTGGTTCCATGAAGCTCGCAACCGTCGTTCGCCGCACCGCCGCCGCCGTGGTCGGCCTCTTGTGCCTGATCGCCGTCGCCGGCCGCGCCTCCGCGCACCCGCGGCTCGCCAAGCCGGGCAAGTACCCGGTCCACATCGACTCGGCGCCGCCCGGCGCCACCGTCTACATCGACAGCAAGGACCTCGGCCCGGTCGGCGTCACGCCGTGGGACGCCAAGCTCCTGAACGAGAGCTACACGATCATCCTCGAGCTCGACGGCTACGAGCCGGGCACCAAGGTCATCAAGGTCGCCCGCTCGCGCAAGCGGCAGGACGTCTTCATCCCGCTGGTGAAGAAGCTCGATCCGCCGCGCATCGACGTCCGCTCCGACGCCGACACGTCGGTGTTCGGCGCCGCCGTCTTCCTCGACGGCGAGGCGCAGGGCACCGCGCCGGTCGTCATCACGACCACCCCCGGCCGCCACCTGCTCGAGCTCAAGAAGGAGGGCTTCGAGCCGTTCTCGTCGTGGCAGGAGGTCAAGGAGAACGAGAAGGCGACGGTCGCGCCGGTCCTGAAGCCGGTCGCCAAGCCGAAGAACGGCACGATCGTCGTCGACGCCGACGTGCCCGACGCGACCGTGCTGCTCGATAACAACCCGGTGCAGGGCACGACGCCGGTCGTCATCACCGACGTCGTCGAGGGCCTGCACGTGATCGAGGTGCGCAAGGATCCGGCGGTGCCGTGGAAGCAGACCGTGCAGGTCACCGCCGGCGAGCAGGCCAAGGTCCGCGCCGAGCTGAAGGCGACGCTCGGCGGGCAGGGCGGCACGATCCGCGTGCTGTCGAACGTCGCCGGCGCCAAGGTCTTCCTCGACGGCAACGACATGGGCGCGGTGCCGCTCGACATCAAGGACGTGAAGGGCGGCGAGCACGTGCTCGAGGTCAAGGCGCCCGGCTACCAGGACCACGAGGAGCGCATCACGATCAACGACGGCCAGGCGATGGTGCTGAAGCTCGACCTCAACGCCGAGGCCGGCAAGGCCGACGTCGGCACGCTCAAGGTCGTGTCCGCCGTGCCGGACGCCGACGTCTTCCTCGACGGCGCCGGCATCGGCAAGGTGCCGCAGGAGAAGCAGGTCGCGCGCGGCGATCACTTCGTCGTCGTGAAGCTGCCCGGCTACAAGACGTTCGAGCAGAAGGTGCGCATCGAGGCAGGGCAGACGCTGACGGTGTCCGCCGACCTGCGCGCGGTCGGCCGCCTGCGGGTGCTGAGCGATCAGCCCGGCTCCGAGGTGCTCGTCAACGGCGTGTCGGCCGGCACCGCGCCGCTCGACCTGCCCGAGGTCGAGGTCGGCACCACGATCGTGACCGTGCAGAAGGCCGGCTACGACAAGTGGGAGCAGACGGTCGAGCTCAAGGGCGGCTCGAACGAGCTGGTGCAGGCCAAGCTGGTGCTCGCCGGCAAGTCGGCGAGGGAGCTGAAGGACGAGCAGCGCGGCCTGTCGTCGTTCGGCGCGCGCACGCTGCCGCGCGGCCGCTCGACCGTCGACATCGGCCTCGGCTATCCGTACTTCCTCGAGACCAAGGTGACGGTCGGCGCCGGCAAGATCTCGAACTTCGGCTTCGACGCCGGCGTCGGCGTGCGCACGATGCTGTCGCGCAACGAGATCGGCCTCGGCGTGCGCTTCATGCTCGTCGACCACGACCCGTTCTCGGCCGGCGTGTTCGGCGACCTCTGGTGGGGCTCGAAGCTGTTCGACGACTCGAAGCGCAACGGCGCGACGTTCGACGCCGGCGGCCAGGCCTCGCTGACCGCGTTCACTCACGTCACGATCACCGGCCGCCTCTACCTCGACATGTACAGCGACCGGCACTGCCCGACGCGCGACCCGGCGACCAACACGTTCGACGGCGATCCGATCCGCGTGTGCGAGGAGTACAACAACGCGCTCACCGGCATGGGCACGGCGATCAGCCCGGAGGAGAAGGCGCGCGTCGAGGCGCTGACCGGCGAGAGCGGCCCCGACTTCTTCACGCGCGACGGCGGCGTCCGCCTGATGACGAGCGTGATCGCCGAGATCGCGCTGAAGCAGCGGTGGAACGCGTGGTTCCTCCTCGAGGGCGCGCCGTTCCAGAGCGAGCGCGCGCTGTTCGTCGACAACTTCTCGTCGCCGCTGCTGAAGACCGACTACGCGACCTACGCGCGGGTCGGCGCGACGTACAAGTTCTGAGGCACCGCGCGCCGCGAGGTGTCGCGAGGTGCGCGCTCTCGGCGATGTGCGTCCGCCCGGTCGCAGGTCGCGCGCGGATGGGCAGCGCGATGAACGCCTCGCGAGCTCGGGATCACCAGGAGCGCATGCGGGTGACGAGGTCGGTCCAGGCCGACGGCGAGCCGCCGCGGCCGAGGACCTGCGCGAAGCCGCGGCAGACGGTCCAGCAGGCCTGACAGCCGGCGATGCGCGGGTCGCCCTTCATGCGGGCGACGATGTCGGCGAGCGGCTCGTCGCGGACGTTGCCGGCGGTCCAGTCGATGTGCTCGATGCACGGCGCGACGCCGCCCTGGTGATCGATGTTGAACGACTGATCGCCGGCGTGGCAGGTCGGCAGCGCGGCCGCCGACCCCGCGCTGCCCGCGCTGACCGCACTGCCCGCGCCGCCCGCGCCGCCCGCGCTGGCGAGGAAGTCGTCGATCGCCGCCACGTAGTCGCGGAAGACGCGGAAGTGCGGGAAGCGCGCGCGCAGCCGCAGGAGCTCCGCCGACACCGGCGCCGCCGGCAGGGCCGCCCCCTTGCCGCGCCGGTAGCCGGCCGCCGACACCAGCGTGATCCAGTGGCCGACGTCGTGCGCCGCGCTCTGCGCGAGCAGGCGAGGCAGCTCGGCCTGGTTCTCGGCCATCAGCACCGTCATCACGTGCACGGCGCGGGCGCCGCCGGGCGACGCGCGCCGCAGGTGATCGATCGCCTCCCACGCGCGGCGGGTCGCGCCCGCCTGGCCGCGGCGCGCGTCGTGCCGCTCGGCGTCGGCGTAGTCGATCGAGATGCCGACCTGCGCGACGCCGGCGTCGTAGATGCGGCGCGCCAGCTCGGCGGTGACGAACCAGCCGTTCGAGTAGAGGACGACCAGGTGGCGCCGCGCGAACGCGCGCAGGATCTCGAGGACGTCCTTGCGGACCAGCGGCTCGCCGCCCTCGACCGAGACCAGGAACGTCCCGAGCCCGTCGAGCTCGCGCGCGACCCGCTGGTAGTCGGCGAGCGACAGCTCCTGGTGCGGCGGCACGCCGTTCGGCCAGAAGTCGCAGAAGTCGCACGTCATGTTGCAGCGGTTCGTGATCTGCAGCAGCACCTGGAACGGCCGCCGCCGCGCCAGCCCGAGCGCGAACCGCGCGTCGCGCCCGCTCCGCTGCAGGGCGCCACGCAGGTCGGCGGCGCTCACCACGACCAGCCCCGCTGGCCCTGGCTGGCGAGCCGCGCCCCGAGGTCGCGCACGAGCGCCGGCAGCCCGCGGTACTCGTCGAGCACGTCGCCGAGCGCGTCGGCCGCGCGGTCGAGCTCCTCCTCCTCGATCGTGAGCGGCGGCTCCAGCTTCAAGACGTCCCACTGGTGCGACGCCGGCTGGCACAGCACGCCGGCCTCGAGCATGCGGACCGCCAGCCACTGGCCGACGAAGCGCCCCGGCACCGAGCGGCCGAGCGGCGGCGCCACCTTCGCGAGCGCGTCGGCGAGCAGCGACGACAGCCCGGCGAGCGCGTTCGACACCGGCGTGCCGACCTCGACGCCGACCAGCAGCCCGCGGCCGCGCACCTCGCGGACGAGCGGATGGCCGCGCAGCCGCGCCGTGAGCCGCTCGCGCAGGCGATCGCCGAGGCGCGCCGCCCGGCCCGGCAGGTCGAGCGACGCGGTCAGCGCCAGCGCCGCCTCGCCCGCCGCGCACGCGAGCGCGTTGCCGGCGAACGTCGAGCCGTGGGCATCGAACCGATCGAGCGCGCCGTACGCCCGCTGGTGGAGCGCGCGCGCGACCAGCGTCGCGCCGACCGGCACCACGCCGCCGCCGAGCGCCTTCGCCAGCACCAGCACGTCGGGCACGAAGCCCTCGGCCTGGTAGGCGAACATGGTGCCGGTGCGGCCGAGGCCGGTCTGCACCTCGTCGAGGACGAGCAGGGTGCCGTGGCGGCGGCACGCCTCCTGCGCGGCCGCCAGGTAGCCACGCGGCGGCAGGATCACGCCGGCCTCGGCCTGGATCGGCTCGACGACGAACGCCGCCATCCGGTCGCCGGCGAGCGCGCGCTCGAGCGCGGCCGTGTCGCCGAACGGCACCGCCACCGTGTCGCCGAGCAGCCGCCCGAATGGCGCGCGCAGCCGCGGCGCGCCCATGATCGACAGCGTCCCCAGCGACAGGCCGTGGAAGCCACCGTCGCAGTAGACGGTGCCGTTGCGGCCCGTCGCGGCGCGCGCGAGCTTGATGCCGGCCTCGACCGCCTCGGCGCCCGTCGACGACAGGAGCGCGACGTCGAGCGGTGGTCCGGCGGCGGCGGCGAGCGCGGCGGCGAACGCGCCCTCGTGGCCGGTCGGCCCGGTGTGGCAGAGGTGGACCGCCTCGCGGTCGAGCACCGCGCGGATCGCGGCCAGCACGCCCGGGTGGTTGTGGCCGAGGTTGAGCGCGCCGAAGCCGGCGAGCAGATCGATGTACGCGCGCTCGCGGTCGTCCCACACCGTCGCGCCGCGCGCGCGCACCAGCACGCGGCCGTAGCCGAGCAGGCCGAGCAGCTTCACGAACGTCGGGTTCACGTGGCGCTCGTAGCGGGCCCGCACGTCCTCGTCGCCGGCAGAGGTCGCCATGGCGAGGTGGTACCACGCCGGCCCGCCGCGCCCGGCGCCGGCGCCGATCGCGGTCACCCGCTCCCGTGGTGCGACGCGGC
>DASZXE010000640.1:0-6873 GCA_035546475.1 Kofleriaceae bacterium | reverse complement strand
GGGCACCGGCCCCGACGCGGACGCGTCGGCGATCGCCGCCGCCATCGCGTACGGCGTCGCCGGCACGCCGATGCCCGCCTACGCCGGCGCGGTCAGCGACGGCGACCTCGCCGACCTCGCCGCGTTCGTCGCCGCGCTCGCCCCGCCCGCTGCGATCACCGACGCGCCGCCGCTCCCCGACCTCGCGCCCGAGGTCATCGAGGCCGATCGCGCGAGCCAGGCGACCACCGCCGGCTACCGGCCCGGCGCCGCCGGCGATCCCGACGGCGCGCCGTTCGGCGGCACCATCGCGCTCGAGGCTGCGCCCGCCGCCCTCGCGCCCGCCGAGGCGAGCCTGTCGTCGCGCCAGTGCGGGCGCTGCCACGCCAAGCAGCTCCGCGAGTGGCAGGGCACGATCCACGCGCGCGCGGCGTCGCCCGGGCTGACCGCGCAGCTCGTCCGCATCGCGCCGGCGGAGGGCGAGTCGTGCCGGCGGTGTCACGCGCCGCTCGCCGAGCAGGCGCCGCTCGTGCGCCCCGGCCAGCGCGGCGGCGACGATCGCGACCGCACCTACGCCGCCAACGATCGCTACGACGCCTCGCTCGCGGCCGAGGGGCTGACCTGCGCGGGCTGCCACGTGCGCGGCGGCGTGCGGCACGGCCCGCCGTCGATCGCGCCGTCCCTCTTGCCGCTCCCTGGCTATCCGGCGGTCGGGCTGGCCGTCTACGAGCGCGGCGATCTCTGCCTCGCCTGCCACCAGCTCCCGCCGCGGCTCGCGGTCGCCGGCCGCCCGCTCCTCGACACGTACCGCGAGTGGCTGTACGGCCCGTACATGCGGCGCGGGATCCAGTGCCAGCACTGCCACATGCCCAACCGCGAGCACACGTGGAAGGGCGTCCACGATCCGGACACGTTCCGCCAGGGGATCGCGGTCGACGCGCGCGCGCGCCGCGACGCCGCCGGGGCGGTCGCCGTCACCGCGACCGTCACCAACATCGGCGCGGGCCACGACCTGCCGACGACGCCGACGCCGGCGGCCTGGCTCGAGGTCGAGCTGATCGACGCCGGCGGCGCCACGCTCGCCGGGACGACCGCGTCGCGCCGCATCGGCCGCGAGCTCCGCTACGGCGCGCGCGGCTTCGAGCAGGTCGAGGACACCCGCATCCCGCCGGGCGGGTCGCTGGCGCTCGACCACGCGTGGCCGCGCGACGCGGCGGCGAAGGCGGCCGCCGTGCGCGTGCGGGTCCGCGTGCGCCCCGACGACTACTACGAGGGCTTCTACCGGCGGCGGCTGGCCGGCCCGCTCGCGCCCGCGGCGCGGCGCGACTTCGAGGCGGCGCTCGCCCGCGCCCGCGCGTCGGCGTACGTGGCCTACGAGCAGCGCTGGCCGATCGCCGGCCCCTGATCGGCCGTGCGCGCGGGTGGCTGAACGGGCCGATGCGGGAGACCGCGCGCGACAGCGTCGCCGAGGCGGCCGACGATCCTGCTCGTCGTCGCCGACGTGCGGCCGTTCGAGGGCACGACCGTCAGCGTCGACGGCGCGGTGATCGGCCGGCCGCTCGCCGCCGCGTGGCAGGCGATCGCGCGGGCGGCGCACGCATCCCGACGATGCGCGCGGCGGCGAGTAGCCGCGCCCGATCCACGGCGGCAGGCCGCTCGTAGGTGCAGGCAGGAGGACCTGCTCGATGATCCGTGCCCTGCGTGCCCTGCGCGCCCTGCCGCTCCTGCTGCTCCCGCTCGCCGCCTGCGCCGACGACGACACGACGCCGCTCGCGGACGTGACGGTGATGTCGGACCACGCGGTCTTCGGCGACGCCGCGATCTCGCCCGACGGCTCGGTCGGCTTCTTCGCGGGCCGGGACGGCGACACCGCCGTCGTCGCCCGGCTCGCCGCCGACGGCACGCCGACCGACCTCGTCCGCGGCGCGCCGCTCCTGTCGGCGCGCGGGCTGGTCGCGATCGACGCCAGCTCCGTCTACGTCGCCGACGAGACCGGCGACGCGATCTACGAGGTCGGCGCCGGTGCGCCACGGATCGTCGACGGCACCTCCGGCACGCACCCGCGCGCGGTCGAGCTCGACGCCGCCGGTACGCTCTACTGGGTGGGCCAGGACGGCGGCGCCCCGGCGGTCTTCTCGCTCGCCGGCGGCAGCAGGCACGTGGTCGCCAAGGACGCGCGCTTCACCGCGCTCGGCGGGATCGATGTCGCCGGCGACGGCACCGTCTACGTCACCGACGACGGTGGCAGCGTCTTCGAGGTCAGCGGCGCCATCGTCTCCGTGCTCGCGGCCGGCGTCACCCTCGGCGATCCGGCCGGCATCGCGCTGACCGGCGACGATCGGACGGTGCTGGTGTCGTCGCTCGACGCCACCGGCCACAGCCAGGTGCTGCTGCTCGACGCCAGCACCGGCTCGCGGTCGACCTTCGACGACGTCATCGGCGCCAACACCGGCTCCGGCGGCCTCCACCGCGCGCAGGACGCGACCGACCGGTTCATCTGGTGCGGCTCCACGGTCGGCAACGGCGGCCCGGGCACCGTCTTCAGGGTCGACCTCCGCTGACCGGGCCGGCCGCGGCGGCGCGCGCGCGGTCGCGCTCGGCCAGCCCGGCCTCGGTGAGCTGGTACCAGAGCGCGTGGGTCGGCTCGCCGTGCAGCTTGGTCTCGACGCACGCGATGCGCGCCATCCCGACGCGCTCGAGCACGCCGATCGACGGCCGGTTGCGCACGTCGGTCACCGCGACGACGCGGCCGATCGCCGGCAGCGCGAGCGCCCACCGGCACATCGCGCCGATCGCCTCGGTCGCGTAGCCCTGGTGGTGGTACGCGGGCGCGAGCGAGTAGCCGATCTCGGCGGTGTGCGGCTGATCGCCGTGGATGCGCAGCGTGCAGTCGCCGATCAGGGCGCCGCCGGCGCGCAGCGTGATCGCGACCAGCAGGCCGGCGCTGTCGCGATCGCCCGGCTCGCTGGCGGCGTGCTGCGCGAACCAGGAGGCGAGCCGGTCGGGATCGGCGTCGGCCGGCTGCCAGCTCTGGTAGCGCGCGATCGCCGGATCGGCGCGGTAGCGGGCGACGGTGGCGGCGTCGGCGACGCCGAGCCTGCGCAGCACGAGGCGGGTGGTCGTGATGGGCGCGAAGCTCACCGCCGCAGGATGCCACGCCGCCGTCGGCGAGCCAGCGTCCGCCGGCGGCGCGGTCAGGCCTCGTCGGTCGTCGCCACCGCGCGCGGCGGCGGCGGCCGGGTCGCGGTCAGCTCGACCTGGCCCGCGATGACGCCGATCTTGAGCGCGAACCGGCAGAGCGCCAGCCCCTCGCGCAGCGCGAGCAAGGCGAGCGCGCCGCTGGCGCCGAGCATCGCCCGGCCTTGCGCCATCCACACGAACGCGAGCGACAGCGCGAGGAAGACCAGCCAGTAGAGCAGCACGTGGCCGATCGCGAGCGGCCGCCGCACGACGAAGCCGACCGCGCGGAACAGCGCGCGGGTCGCGCCCAGCCGCTCGTGGGTCGGCCGCCGCAGGGTCAGCTCGGCGCGCGCCAGGTCGACCGCGGTCGACACCGCGACGTGGTAGAGCGCCGCCGGCAGGAACGCGACGATCATCGGCACGATCAGCTCGCGGACCGTGAGCGCGTACTCGAGCGCGTCGGCCAGGTGGCGGATGCCGAGCAGGAGCAGCATCGCCGTCGGCAGGAGGTCGAGCAGGAACGACCACACCGCCAGCCGCAGGTAGACGAGGAACGTCGCCGCGCCGCCGGCGCCGAAGCAGCGCGCGGTGTCGCGCCGCCCGCGCGGCCGCTCGGTGAGCACCGCGATCACGCCGCCGGTGAGGAACCAGCTGATCGTCACCCACGCCAGCGCGGCGCCGGCCGCGATGACGCCGACCGCCGCGAAGACCGCGTGGTAGTCCTGCAGCACCTGCAGCCAGGAGACCAGGTCGCCGTCGACGGCGTCGTCGAAGACCGGCCGGCCGGCGAACGCGGTCATCATCACCTGGGCGACGACGACCCAGGCGCCGAACGTCACGATCACCTGGACGACGAACAGCGCGAGCACCATGCCCGTGTACTCGGACAGGTCGCGGGCGCCCGCGCGCAGGAGGCCGCCGAGGCGGAGCGGGTGGTGGTTCACAGGCCGACCACCTGCATCGCGGTCTGCGCCCAGAAGCCGACCCGCGAGCCGGCGCGCCACGAGGCCCGCGTGTTCTGGTCGAGCCGCACGTGGTCGTCGGTGACGTGGTCGGCGAGCAGCACCTTGCCGTCGGGATCGATGTCGATCTCGGTGACCGGCGAGCTGCGCAGGAGCTCGTAGCGGTGCCAGTGGCTGCCGTCGCGGGCGTCCCAGCCGCCCGGGTCGTTCCAGCGGATCCGCTGGTGCGAGCCGTCGGCGAACGTCAGCTCGACGTCGACCGGCACCGCGATCGTGCCGGTGTTGACGACGATGACGTCGCACGTCCAGGTGCCGGTGTCGGGGTTGTCGTCGGAGCCGGCGGTGCGGCGGTTCGCGCCCTCGCCGAACACGCCGCGCGGCTGGTGCTGCGGCTCGCAGCGGGCGCTGCGCAGCGCGAAGTCGACCGCGCCGGTGCCGTAGAAGGCCGGCCGCACGAACCAGCCGAGGTCCTCGCCGAGGCTGGCCTGCAGGCTGGCGAAGAAGTCGTTGCCGGTCGGGTGCTTCCACTCCCACGCCTTCGCGTACGCCTGCATCGCGGCGGCGAACCGGTCGCGGCCGACGACGTTCTCGAGCGTGCGCAGGGCCTGCATCGTCTTGTCGTAGGTCGTGCCCGCGTAGGCGTCGAGGTCGGAGTAGGCGTAGGCGGCGGTGGCGATCGGGCTCGGCAGCTCGCCGAGCGGCGACGCGAGCGCCTTGCGCATGCGGAACGTCTCGGCCTGCCAGCCCATCCAGTCGATGGCGCTCTGCTTCTCGCCGTAGAGGTGCGCCATGATCACGCCGTCGATCCACTCGTTCACGCCCTCGTCCATCCACGCCTCCTCGAACTCGTTGGAGGCGAGCACGCCCTGGAACCAGTTGTGGGCGACCTCGTGGATCGTCACGTACTCGGGCACGCGGATGCCGGGCCGGAACAGCACGCTGTCGGCGCCGGTGACCACCAGCGTCGGGTACTCCATGCCGGCGGCGCCGCGCGCCTCGGGCGGCGGATCGACGATCGTCATCACCGGCCACGGGTACGGCACCAGCATGCGCGACAGCTCCTCGATCGCGCCGATGCCGGCGGCGAGGTGGCGGCGCGCGAACGCGAGCTGGCGCGGCCGGTGGTAGACCCGCACCTCGACGGTGCCGCCGTCGACGTGGGCGGTGCCGGTCAGCACCTCCATGTACGGGTCGATCATCCAGACGAAGTCGTGGACGTCCTCGGCGCGGTAGGTGTAGAGCCGGGTGCCGTCGCCGTTGTCGTGGGTGGCGGTGAGCACGCCGGTGGCCGCGACGACGTGGGTGTCGGGGACGGTCAGCCGGACGTCGTAGGTGCCGAAGTCGGCGAAGAACTCGGTCGCGCCGTGGAAGGTCGGGCACTCCCACGTCTCGAAGCCGGGCGCGCCGACCCGCACCCCGACCTTCGGGAACCACTGGGCCACCATCGTGAAGGCGCCCTTGTAGCCGGTGCGCGAGTAGACCTCGGGGAGCTGCTCGTCGAAGGCGAGCTCGAGCTGGACGGTGTCGCCGCCGGCGAGCGGCTGCGGCAGCGGCACCTCCAGCACCGTCTCGTCGGGGCCGAGGTAGTGGGCGGTCGGGCGCAGCTCGGCGCCGCCGAGCTTGATCGACGTCACCTCGATCCAGCCCCAGGCGCCGGCGCGGTTGCCGCGGTGGACGCCGCCGGTCGAGCGGAAGAAGGTCGTCGTCTCGTTCTTGAAGCCGTTGAGGTAGAGGTGGAAGGGCAGGGCGGTGACCGCGCTGTCGCCCGTGTTCTTCCAGGTGAGGACCTCGCGGCCGCGCAGGGTGTGGGCGGTGGCGTCGTAGGCGGCGTCGATCGCGTAGCTGGCGGCGCGCGCGGTGTGCGGGCCGGGCAGGCGCAGGGCCGGGAACGGATCGATGGCGGGCGCCGGCCGGTGGTGCGGCGGGCCCAGGTGGTCGCCGCAGGCCGCGAGCGAGAGCGCGCCGGCGACGATCACGGCGACGACGACGACCGGGCGTGGCACGGGCGAGGGATACCGCGCCGCGGGCGGGGCGGGCAACCCCGCGGCGGGACGGAGCCGTGGTATGGCGGCGGCGTGAGCACGTTCGCGCTCGAGCTGGCCGACCCCGGTGCGACCCGGGCCGCCGGCGTGGCGCTCGGCCGCGCGCTCGGGCCCGGCGACGTCGTCGCGCTGGTCGGCGAGCTCGGCGCCGGCAAGACGACGCTGGTCGGCGGCGTGGTCGAGGGGGCGGGCGGCGACGCGGCGGCGGTGGCGAGCCCGACGTTCTCCCTGGTGAACGACTACGCGGGGCCGCTGCCGATCGCGCACGTCGATCTCTACCGGCTCGAGCGCGAGCGGGACCTCGACGAGCTGGGGCTCGACGAGGTGTGGGGCGTGCCGCCGCGGGCGACGCTGGTGGAGTGGGCGGACCGGTTCGCCGGGCGGCTGCCGGTGGACCGGGTCGAGGTCACGCTGGCGCACCGCGCGGCGGGCCGCTTGCTCACGGCGGTGGCGCACGGGCCGCGGGCGCGGGGCGTGCTGGAGGCCTGGCGGCGCGTGATGGGCGGCTGACCGCGGGCGCGGGGCCCGGGGGGCGGTCGAGCCGCGCGGCGGGCGAATTGTCGACGGCGTTCACCCGCCGGCGGCGACCGCCGGTGATAATCGGCAGTCCATGGACGTGGCCGGACCCGCCTGGATCCGCGAGCACCTGGAGGCCGGCCGCCATCGCGCGCTCGCGGAGCGGCTGCAGGCGCCCGGCGTCGACCTGGCCG
>DASZXE010000639.1:0-4829 GCA_035546475.1 Kofleriaceae bacterium | reverse complement strand
CGCGGCCGGTGACGCGGCCGGCGACGCGGCCGGTGACGCGGCCGGTGGTGGCGGACGCGGCCACGGCGAGGACGGGGCGGCGCGGATGACCGGCATCGCCGCCGAGATCACGCGCGCCGGCGCCGTCGTCGGCACGCCCGGCTTCATGGCGCCCGAGCAGCTCGACGGCGACGTCTCCGTCTTCTCCGATCAGTGGAGCTTCGCGGCCACGGCGTACTACGCGCTGTTCGGCGCGCTGCCGTGGAGCGCGGGCGACCTGCGCGGCCTGCGCGAGGCGGTCGCCTCGACGCCGCCCCGGCCGCCGCCGCGCGGCGAGGTGCCCCCGGCGGTGATCGACGCGATCCTGCGCGGCCTCGCCCACTTCCCCGCGGACCGGTTCGCGAGCGTCGCCGGGCTCGTCGCGGTGATGGAGCGCGCGCTGGCGGCCGATCCGGCGATCGATCACCAGCGCTTCCGCCGGCAGCGGCGCGGGCTCGCGATCGGCATCGCGGTCGCCAGCGCGATCATGTTCGTCGTCAACGCGGTGCGCACCGGCATGCGCTTCGACATGCGCGTGGTCGGCCTGATGCTGCAGACGCTGTTCGGCACGCTGTTCGTCATCGGCGCGGCGCTCGGCTTCCGGCGCGCGCTCCTGCGCACGACGTACGATCGTCGGCTGGTGACGCTGCTGGTCGCCGGCGTCGGCGCGGTGACGCTGCACCGCGCGGTCGAGCTGCACGTCGATCCGGTCAGCGTGGTGCGCGGCGACGCGGTGATCGTCATCGGCATGCTCGCGTTCGCGACCGTCGCGCTCGAGCGCTGGCTCGTGCTGCCGGCGGCGGTGATGACCGCGCAGCTCGCGCTGTCGCTGGCGGTGCCGTCGACGACGGTCGCGACGTTCGGACCGGCGCTGGTGGCGATCTGCGTGGCCGGCGTCTGGTTCTGGCGCGAGCCGGCCGCCGAGCGGAAGCGACGCGATTCCCGCGAGTTGCAAGATCCCACCTGATCGCGTGTCGGTCCCCGCCGCCGTTTTGCGGACGAGGGGGCATGACGCGCATGACCGCCTTCACCTGCTCGCTCTTCTCGATCCTCGCGCTGGCCGCGTGCGGCGCCGGCGACGGCGATCCGCTCGCCGACGGCAGCGGCGACGTCGCGCCGCGCGCCGCGCTGCCGGACGTCGCGGACGGAGCCACCGTCGAGGCACCGGGCACCGCCGCGTCGCCGAGGCCACCGACGGCGATCCTCGCGGCGCTGCCCGACGCCGCCGCCCAGCCGCCGACGTTGACGGTCGTCGGCACCGGTTTCGGCCCCGCGCCGCGTGTCCGGATCTCGGACGAAGGCGGCGACTGGATCCCGCTGGCGCGGCTCGAGAGCACGCCGACGCGGGTGCTGGTCGCGCTGCCGGACCTCGCGCCGGGCAACTACCGGCTGCTGGTGGAGGCGTCGCCGCACGACAGCGACACGCTGGATCTGGCGATCGGCGCGGCCGGGCCGCAAGGGCCTCAGGGCGCGGCGGGGCCCGCCGGGCCCGCGGGTCCCGCCGGAGCGCAGGGGCCGCAGGGGCCGCAGGGTGCAGCCGGCGCGGTCGGCCCCGTCGGTCCGCAGGGTCCGCAGGGACCGAAGGGCGACACCGGCGACACCGGTCCGCAGGGTCCGCACGGCGACGTCGGCCCCGTCGGTCCGCAGGGACCGAAGGGCGACACCGGCGACACCGGTCCGCAGGGTCCCGTCGGCCCCGCGGGCGTCGCCGGTCCGCAGGGACCGAAGGGCGACACCGGCGATACCGGCCCGCAGGGTCCGCAAGGCGACCCCGGCCCCGCCGGCCCGCAGGGCGCCGCCGGCCCCGCGGGCGCGCAGGGCCCCGCCGGCCCGCAGGGCACGCCGGGCGCGTTCGGCTACCAGGTCGTCCAGCTCACGCAGACCGTCGCCGCGAACCAGTTCGGCGGCGCGTGGCCCGAGTGCCCCACCGGCAAGATCGCCGTCGGCGGCGGCGTCTCGCCGCAGCTCGGCAGCACCGGGTTCCACGTCTACGCCAGCAACCCGGTCCTGGGCCGCGTGACCATGTGGTACGTGGGCGTCTTCAACGGCGGCGCCAGCCCGACGCCGGTGACGTTCTACGCCATCTGCCTCGCGGCGAGCTGACGGTCGCCCGTCGCGCGTTACGGCGTCACCCGCGGAGTTACGCCGACCGTTCGATGAGCGACCCCTTGTTCGTGCGGCGCGGCGGGGAGCTCGTCCTGCCGTCACCCATCTTCCACGAGCGCTGCGTGCTGCGCTGCTTCTGGCTGCGGGCCGACCGCCGGCGCCTCGCGCGCCTGTGCGCGCGGGACTTCTCGACGCCGAGCGGCGGCGCCGTCCAGGTCACGCCGCTGTCGGGCGCCGTCGCGGTCACGCTCGCCGAGGTCGGCCGCGCCGCCTCGGGCTCGCCGGCGTCGAGCTTCGCCGGCTTCGCGCACGAGCTCGACCTCGCCTTCTGGATCCCGGTCCGGATCCGCGCCCCCGGCGGCGTCGACCGCACCGGCTGGTGCCTGCCGTACCTCTTCGTCGATCACCCCCACGCGATGGCGACCGGCCGCGAGCTGTACGGCTTCCCGAAGACGATCGCGCAGCTCACCTACCCGGCGGACCCGAACGAGCCCGGCCTCTACGCCGCCGACACCTGGCACGTCGCCCGCCGCGGCTCGTCGGGGCTCGCGCCCGGCCGCCTCGTCACGCTGTCGCCGCGCTCGCCGGGCTCGCCGGGCTCGCCGCAGCCCGCGCGCCGCCCCTCGCGCGCCGCCGGAGAGCTCGCCTCGCTCGCGCTCCTCCGCAACCGGGTGCCGCTCGTCTTCCTCCGCCAGCTCCGCGACGTCGCGCGCCCCGAGCGCGCCGCCTTCCAGGAGATCGTCCTCGCCGAGTGCGACGTCACCGCGATCCGCGAGGTCACCCCGATCCCGGCCCGCTACGTCCTCGACCTGGCACCCTCGGCGAGCCACCCGATCGCCCTGGAGCTCGGCCTCCGCGAGGGCGGCCACGCCGCCGTCGCCGCCTTCACGACCGACTTCGACTTCACGATCCACGAGGGCCGCACGCTGTGGCGCCCGCCGGCCGCCGCGCCTCGCGTCAAGCGTCCGCTTTCCGGACAGAGGCGGCGCAAGATCGCGGTGCTCGGCGGCGGCATCGGCGCGCTGTCCGCCGTCTGGGCGCTGACGAACGATCCGTCGTGGCGCGAGCGCCTCGACCTCACCGTCTACCAGGTCGGCTGGCGCCTCGGCGGCAAGGGCGCGAGCAGCCGCAACCCGCACCGCTGGGGCCGCATCGAGGAGCACGGCCTCCACGTCTGGTTCGGCTTCTACCACCACGCCTTCCGCATGATCCGCGGCGTCTACGACGAGCTCGGCCGGCCGCCCGGCGCGCCGCTCGCGACCTTCGACGACGCCTTCCTGCCGCACGATCGCGTCGCCTTCCACGAGCCGTCCGGCCCGTGGATCCTCGACTATCCGCGCAACGCGCGCACGCCCGGCGACGCCGCCGGCCTCGACACGCCCGGCGCGCTCGCCGCCGCGCTCGAGCGATGGCTGCGCGGCGCCCTCGAGCTCGCGCTGCTCCCTCCCCGGCGCGGCGAGCGGCGCGGCGCCGCCGACTGGGCGCACGGCCTGGCCCGCCTCGTCTTCGCCGCGTGCGCCGGCGCCGGGCTCGCGTGCGATCGCGGCCTCGCCCCGCTCGCGCCCCGCTCGCGCCTGGTCTCACGCATGCGCGCCCTGCTCCGCGCCGCGCTCGCCGCGTCGACCAGGGGCAGCGACGCGCGCCGCCGCCTGTGGATCGCGATCGACCTCGCCGTCACCGCGCTGTTCGGCCTGCGCGCCGATCGCCTGCGCGAGCGTGGCCTCGCCGCCGCCGATGGCGAGGACCTGCGCGCCTGGCTCCGCCGCCACGGCGCCTCCGACGAGGCGCTCGACTCGGCGCCGCTGCGCGTCTGCTACGACATGGTCTTCGCCTACCGCGACGGCGATCGCGCGCGGCCCGACCTCGCCGCCGGCACCGGCCTCGCGCTGCTCGGCAAGCTGCTCTTCGATCACGCCGGCGCGTTCATGTGGAAGATGAACGGCGGCATGGGCGAGGTCGTCTTCGCGCCGCTCCACCAGGTGCTCGCGCGGCGCGGCGTCGAGTTCCGCTTCTTCCACCGCGCGGTCTCGCTCGGGCTGGCGGCCGGCGGCGCGCGGGTGTCGACGATCGCCCTCGAGGTGCAGGCGACGCCGGCGCGCGGCGGGTACCGGCCGCTCGTCGAGGTCGACGGCGTCCCCTGCTGGCCGCACGCGCCCGACCTCTCGCAGCTCGTCGAGGGCGCGGCGCTCGAGGGCGCGAACCTCGAGGCGACCACGCCCGGCACGGCGCCGGTCCAGCGGACGATCGAGCTCGCGCTCGGCCGCGACTTCGACGAGGTGATCCTCGGCGTGCCGGTCGGCGCGCTGCCGCCGATGTGCGGCGAGCTCGTGCGCGCGCACCCGCGCTGGCGCGAGCTGCTCGCCGGCATGACGACGACGGCGACCGCGTCGTTGCAGGCGTGGCTGGCGCCGCCGACCGGCGCGCTCGGCTGGGGCGGGCCGCGGCCCGAGCGCGGCCCGGTGATGGGCGGGCTGCCCGGCACGTTCGATACCTGGGCCGACATGAGCCACGTCGTCGCGCACGAGCGCTGGCCGGACGGCGCGACGCCCGGCTCGGCGGCCTACCTGTGCGGCCCGCTCGCCGAGCCGCCCGCCGACGATCGCGCCGCGGCGACCGCGCGGCTCGCGCGCGCCATCGAG
This sequence comes from Kofleriaceae bacterium, assembly GCA_035546475.1. Lineage (GTDB taxonomy): Bacteria > Myxococcota_A > Polyangia > Haliangiales > Haliangiaceae > UBA2376. The sequence goes on along the minus strand of DASZXE010000639.1, from coordinate 66 downwards.
GAGGATCCGGCGCGCGCGTTCGGACCGCTGGCCGCGGCGAACGGCGCCGTGTGGGAGCGGCTGATC
>DASZXE010000638.1:0-1528 GCA_035546475.1 Kofleriaceae bacterium | reverse complement strand
GGTCCGGCGGCGGAGGTGCGCGCGGCGGCTGGTGAGCGCCGCGCGGGCGGGGGCGCGGGCGCCACCGGTGGTACTGTGAGGCCGGCGGCCGCGGGCGCGGCGCCGGGAACACCCGATGGAAGCACGCGGACGCATCCTGATCGTCGACGACGACGCCACCAGCCGCTCCACGCTCGCGGAGCTGCTGCGTGACGAGCACTACACGGTCGAGACCGCCGCCGACGGTTTCAAGGCGCTGCCGAAGCTGGAGGAGCTGGCGCCCGACCTCGTCGTCACCGACCTGCACATGCCCGGCATGGACGGCCTCGAGCTGATGACGCGGGTCTGGCGGGACGACCCCGAGCGCGCGGTCATCATGATGACGGCCGACAGCTCGGTCGACACCGCGGTGGCGGCGATGCGCAAGGGCGCGGCCGACTACCTGACCAAGCCGATCAACCTCGACGAGCTGCTGGTCGTCATCGAGCGGGTGCTCGAGCGGCGGCGGCTGCGGGCCGAGACCGGCCAGCTCCGCGAGCGGCTGGCCGAGCGGCGCGGCATCAAGAACATCGTCGGCTCGAGCGCGCCGATGCAGCGGCTGTTCGAGACGGTCCGGCAGGTCGCGCCGTCGAAGGCGTCGGTGCTCATCACCGGCGAGAGCGGCACCGGCAAGGAGCTGGTGGCCGAGGCGCTGCACGAGCTGTCGCCGCGGTCGAAGGGCCCGTTCGTCAAGCTGCACTGCGCGGCGCTGGCGGAGACGATCCTCGAGAGCGAGCTGTTCGGCCACGAGCGCGGCGCCTTCACCGGCGCGGCCGGCCGGCGCGACGGCCGCTTCCAGCAGGCCGACGGCGGCACCCTGTTCCTCGACGAGATCGGCGAGATCTCGCCGGCGATCCAGGTGAAGCTCCTGCGCTTCCTCCAGGAGCGCACGTTCGAGCGCGTCGGCGGCAACGAGACGATCAAGGTCGACGTCCGCATCATCACCGCGACGAACCGCGACCTGGCGCGGATGGTGCGCGAGGGCGGGTTCCGCGAGGACCTCTACTACCGGCTGAACGTCATCTCGATCGAGATGCCGTCGTTGCGCGAGCGGCCGAGCGACGTCCCGCTGCTCGCGCTCCACTTCCTGCGCAAGTTCGCCGGCGAGAACGAGAAGCCGATCACCGGCTTCGCCGACGACGCGCTGGCGGCGATGGCCCGCTACGACTGGCCGGGCAACGTGCGCGAGCTGGAGAACGCGGTCGAGCGGTCGGTGATCATCTGCCGCGGCGACGTCATCCGCGCGGCCGACCTGCCGGCGCAGATCGCGAACGCCGAGAGGGCGCCGGCGACCGGCGTGCCGACCGTCCCCGGCGCGACGCTCGCCGCGCTGGAGAAGTGGGCGATCCTGAAGACGCTCGAGCACACCGGCGGCTCGACCTCGCGGGCGGCCGACATCCTCGGCATCTCGACGCGCAAGGTCCAGTACCGCCTCCGCGAGTACCAGGGCGGCCCCGCCGCCCCCTCGGCCGCCGCCGCCGACCCCGCCGACCCCGCGGCCGACGAGTAG
>DASZXE010000637.1:0-2582 GCA_035546475.1 Kofleriaceae bacterium | reverse complement strand
CGGCGTCGGCCGGCGGCGCGCGCTCACGAGTCGCCCTCCGCGCACAGGTCGCTCACGTAGCCGGACAGCCTCGGGTCCTTGCGGGCGAGCCGCTCGAGGTGACGGCGCGCGCGCCAGACGCGCGTCTTCACCGCGCCGCCGCTGATGCCGAGCTGCTCGGCGACCGAGGCCACCGACTGACCGTCGATGGTCACCAGCGAGAAGGCGATGCGGTGATCGGGCTCGAGCTCGGCGAGCGCCGCGTACAGCCGGCGGGTCGCCTCGCGCTGCTCGGTCAGGTCGGCGACATCGGGCGACGGATCGATCGGATCGACCTCGGGCTCGTGGCGGCGGCGCCGCGCCGAGCGCAGGTGGTTGTACGCCACGTGCACGGCGATGCCGCAGCACCACGTGCTCGGGCTCGAACGCCCCTCGAACTTGTCGATCCCCCGGAACACCATGAGGTAGGTCTCTTGCAGCAGGTCCTCGACGTCGTGGTTGTTGCCCAGGATGCGGAACAGGGTGCGGTGCACGGCGCCGCGCGTGCAGAGGAACAGCTCGCGCTGGGCAGCACGGTCCCCCTGCGCGCAGCGCGCGGCGACGGCGACCAGCTCGCTGGTCGTCATGGCGTGGGAGGACACCACGTCTCGTTGGTGGCGGGCGGCGCCCGCGCGGTCACCGGAAATCGTCGCCGCCGCCGCCGCCGTCGCTGCGGCCGGTGAGGGCGGCCCACCGTGCGCGGACGTCACGCGGCTCCCGGGTCCGCCGAGGTCAGAGGCCGACCGACACCGTCGCCAGGAGCCACGGCTCCACGTGGGCGTCGACGGCGTACGACATGTTGCGCACCTTCAGCGTGTGGGCGCTCGGCAGGTAGGTCGCGCCGAGGCGGCCGCCGACCGCGAGCCGGCCGCGGTGCCAGCGGACGTCGACGGTCGCCTCCACCGCGAACGCGCTGGCGCTGGCGCTGTCGGTCTGCATCGCGGGTCCCATCGGCATCTTGCGGGGGGCGCTGAACGCGAGGTGGACGAGGCCGGCGCCGACGCCGGGGACGATCGCGATCGACCGGCTCGCGTCGACGGCCACGCGGCCCCACGCCGCGACCGACACCAGTTGCCAGGTCCCGTCGGGGGCCCGCGCGGCGCCGTCGGCGCTGCCGCCCAGGTCCAGGCGCAACCCGGCCTCGAGCAGGCCGTCGCCGTGGCCGGCGGCGAGCGCGTAGCGGAACCCGACGTTGTCCTCGCCGGCGATGGAGAGGCGAGCGCCGCTGGCGACCTCGATCAGCCAGCCGCGCGGCGAGCCGTCCGCGCACCGGCCGGCGCAATCGTCGCTGCCGGACGGCCCGAGGCCCATCCAGGTCTTCACGAACAGCGCGACGGCGGCGGCGTCCGCGTCGTCGGGCGTCGGCTTCACCCGCCGGCGCCGCTCGGTCGCGAGCGCGACGTCGTAGAGGACGAGCTCGTCGCCGCGGCGCCAGGCGACGTAGGCGGCGCCGTGCTCGGCGGCGACCGCGCGCGGATCGCCGGACGGCGGCGCGGCGACGTCGACGATGCGGACGCCCCATGGCGCGAGGGTGGCGCGCAGCGCGGCCTCGACCGACGGCCGGAGGTCGACGACGACGAGCGTCTCGGCGGCGGGGGCGGCGGGCTGGCCGCCGGGCGGGCCGGCGGGTGGCCCGGCGCGAGCCACCGTGGCGCCGCCGCCGAGGACGAGGACGACGGTGACGGCGGCGGCGACGGCGACTGCGAGCGTTGCGGGGACGGGGAGCGCGCGCCGCATCGTCACGGTTCCGGACATGGATCTACCACCAGCGGGCTGCCGACGGTCCAGCTCACCGACCGCAGCAGCGCGAAGTGGTCGAGCAGCGCGCGATCGATCTCCGGCGTGCGCGCGCCGAACGGGTAGGCGAAGACGGTCGGGTGGTAGCCGTCGGCCTCGAGGAGCGCGAGGCCGGGCAGCACGTCGTCGTCGACGTAGCCGGCGACGCCGCGGTCCTCGGCGACCTCGGGCGCGCGCAGGTGGGAGACGCTGTGGGCCTCGATGTCGTGGCCGCGCGCGGCGAGCGCGTGGAGCGCGGCCCGCTGCTCGTCGGTGAACAGGTGGTAGCGGGTGACGAAGAAGGTCGCGCGCACGCCGGCGGCGTCGAGGCGATCGGCGATCGATGTCCAGGCGTCGACGGCCGAGTCGTCGAAGCTGAGGGCGAGGCCGGCCTCGGCGGGGCGGCCGGCGGCGAGGTCGGCGTAGGTGAACGACGCGAGGCCGCGGGCGCGCGCGCCGTCGAGGACGGCGTCGATCGTCGACAGCGCGACGGTGACGCCCGGCGCGTGCGCGTAGAGCTGGAGGACGGTGCCGTCGGCGGCGGCGCGGTCGAGGCCCCCGGCGATGCTGTCGAGATCGTTGCCGGCGACGTCGTCGATGTCGACGGTGCAGACGACGTGCCGGCCGGGGCCGCGGTAGTAGACCTCGTCGAGATCGGCGATCGGATCCCGGCAGCCGCACGCCGCGGCGAGGCCCAGCGCGAGTATCGTGGCGCGGTGCCGACCGGCGAAGCCGCACCAAGACGACCACGACGACGACGACGGCGCGGTGCGCTCGCCGCCGCGATC
>DASZXE010000636.1:0-3501 GCA_035546475.1 Kofleriaceae bacterium | reverse complement strand
GCCCGCCGGAGGCACCACCGCGCCCGCCGGAGGCACCACCGCGCCCGCCGGAGGCACCGCCGCGCCCGCCGGAGGCACCACCGCGCCGGCCGGGGCCACCGGCGCCACGCCCGCCGCCGCGCCGACCGGTCCCGCGAACTGCACGACCAGCATCCGGTCGAGCGAGTGGAAGTCGCTGTACCGGATCCGGTTCCACGACGCCGCCGCCGGCTTCTCGCCGCGCGGATAGTCGACGCGCACGACGTTCAGGTGCCAGGTGTCGCCCGGCTGCGGCGGGATCCGCACCGCCATGTTCGGGTCGAGCCCCTTCACCGACGCCAGCGGGATCGCGATCTCCGCGTCCCAGCCGTCGTCGTCGTCGTCGCGGTTGTCGAGCGTGCCGCGCACGTTCACCGCCGACTGGAGCTGCGCGTCGAAGCCGAGGTCGCCGGCCGGCGCGCGTCCGCCCGCGAACCACGAGTCGAAGTGGACGTTCTTCGGGCTCACCTGCAGCTCGCAGTAGCCGCGCTGGTTGCCGTCGGCGTCGATGAACAGCTCGACGACGTCGCTCTTCCAGATCGGGTCGTCGTTCTTCGTGTACTCGCTCCAGACGTCGCTGTCCTGCGACGAGATGAACGCGTACAGGTAGCGATCGTCCCAGGTGAGCTGCGCGCTGGTCGCGCCCTTGACGTCGGGGCCGCCCTCGGCCGTCACCAGCGCCGCGGTCGCCGCGCCGGCCCAGCCCGGATCGTCCGCCTTGCCGTCGATGACGATCGGCCCGGGCGCCTCGTGCAGCACGACCGTGCCCGGCAGCGGCGCCGCCTGCGAGACGTCGACGTCGAACGTGATCACGACCGCCGCGTTGTCCTTGCTGTTCGGCCCGCTCACCGCGAGCCGGTCGGCGATCGTGTGGCCGCCCTTCTTGTAGAGGCCGACCATCAGCGTCGCCTGCGGCGACCGCCAGTCCTTGCGCAGGATGAAGGTCTGCGGGTCGCGGATGATCTGGCCGGCGACCCACTTCTCGACGGGGTGGCCCTTGCGCATGTCGGTCTGGTCGACGTTGACGAAGTCGCTGCCGCTGCCGACGAGGTGCGAGAAGACGCGGTAGTTCTTGCCCGGCGGGTGATCGACGCGCCAGTAGTGCGTGATGCTGACCTTGTCGCCGGGCGCGATGTGCTGCTGCGAGGTCGTGTAGCCGAGGTAGGTGACCTTGCCGCCGAGGTCGACATCGAGCTCGCGGGTCAGATCGGTCGGCGGCACCGACAGCAGGTTGTCGGCGACCATCGCCGGATCGACGGCGGGAGCCGGCGGCGCCTTGTCGACGCACGCGGACACCCACGGCGCGGCGAGGAGCGCGCACGCGCGGAGAGAGACGAGGCGAGACCGGGCCATGGCCGGCGTTGTACCACGCAGGGGGAGCGCCTTCGCGGCCCGCCTCTCGCGGTGCCCTCGCTGCGCCGCGGAGCGCGCGTCAGACTCGCCGTTCGCCCTCTTCGCGAGGCTCGTACCTCAGGCCTCGCGGAGCGGGTGACCATCTTGGTCGCGGCCCAACGAGACGTGGATCGCGAGACGTGGATCGCGCGACACGGTCGCGCCGGCCGGCCGAGGGAGGTGGCCGAAAGCGGGGTGGGTGCCCGACCGGCTCCGCCGGCTCCGCCGGTAGGGCCGGTAGGGAGGCGTGCAGCCCCTTGCGATCGATCTGCTCGCCGCGCCCTGAGAGGGCGCAACGCGCGTCAGAAGCGGAACAAGGTCGCGCCGCCCGGCGCGACGTCGTGGCCGAGCTCGGGCAGGACCAGCCGGGCGTTGCCGGGCTGGTTCTTGTTGCTGTCGTCCGACGACGCGAGCACGTAGACGACGTAGATGCCGACGCCGACCAGCACCCAGGTGACCGGGTTCGTGTAGAACGGCTTGTGCTTCGCGGGCGGCGGCTGCTCGGGCGCGGGCGCCTGCCCCGAGGCCGCTGCGGCGCCGGTCGGCGCGGCGGTCGAGCCCGCGGGCCCCACGGCCGGTCCGCCCGGCGACGCGCCCGCCGGCAGCTCGGTGGTCGGCGGCGGCAGCGGCGTGTCGCCGCGGGCCGCGTTCAGGTCGACCGCGGCCACGCGATCGAGCTCGCGATCGCCGGTGGTCGGATAGCGGAGGCCGCCGGTGAACGAGCCCGCGAACGCCGGCGGCGGCGGCGGCATCGTCGCCCGCTCGACCTCGGCCTGGTGCGCGGCCTCCTCGTCGCGCGCCGCCTGGAGCTGGCGATCCGCCTCGGCCTGGCGCGCGGCCTCCGCCTCGGCCTGGCGCGCGGCCTCGGCCTGCCGCGCGGCCTCGGCGTCCTTCGCCGCCGCCTGCAGGCGCGCGATCGACGCCTCGACGTCGGCGCGGTTCGACGCCGTCGGCATCCGGTCGAGGTACGACCGGTAGTGGCGCACGGCGTTGTCCGGATCGTTCAGGCGCTCGTACGCGAGCGCGATGTTGAAGTCGTTGAGCGCCGCCGGCGCGATCTGGTCCGCCGACGAGAACTCGGCGATCGCGCCCTTGTAGTCGCCGGCCTCGAACAGCCGGCGGCCCTCGGCGAAGTGCGCGGCGGCGTTGGCGTGCGGATCGGGCGGCGACGGCTGCGCCGCGGCGGTTCGTACGGCGGTGGTGCCGGTGGCGCCGGCGACCGCCAGCGCGAGGAAGATCAGCGGACGGGTGAATGCAGCGCGGAGCGGAGCGGACATCGCTACCTCGTGGAGGGCACGGCGGTGCCGGAGACGGAGTGACCGGCCACGCCCATCGTGCCAGATGGCAGGGCGAGGCGCCCGGTGCGGCGTCGCAGGTGGCCGGGCGCTGTGATCGTGGTCATGCGCGACGCTCAGAGGCCGCAGCGCGGATCGGTGGGGTTGTTGTCGCAGTCGGGCGGCGGTGGCCCATGGCTGCTGCCGCTGCCGGACCCGCTGCCGTGGCCGCTGCCGTGGCCGGTGCCCGGCCCGGTGCCGGCGACGCGCGTCATGGTGACGTCGATGCGCGGCTCGCGGCCGTCGACCTGCAGCACCTCGTCCTTGTAGCCGGCGGCCTTGAGGACGACCTCGTGCTCCTCGCCGGCGGCGACGATGATCGTCTGCGGCACGCGGCCGAGCTTCTGGCCGTTGTCGTAGACCTCGGCGGTGCGCGTCGACGAGTGGACGAGCACGACGACCGTGTTCGGCGGCGTCACCGCGCCGGCGTCGATCGCGGTCCCGACGGCGGCGTCGGTGGCGAGCGGCACGGCGCCGGCGTCGAGCTCGACGGCCGCTCCACCGGCGGCGTCGACGGCGGGCGCGACGCCGGTCGCGGCATCGACGGCGGGCGCGACGGCGGTGGCGGCGTCGATCGAGCCGGCGGCGACCTTGTCCTTGTCCTTGCCCTTCGAGACGGCGACGATCGCGATGACCGCGCCGATCACGACGACGGCGGCGACGATGATCGCGATCAGGCCGACCTTGCTCCGGCGCGGCGGCAGCGCCAGGCCGGAGTCGCCCGCGTACAGGCCCGACGCGCCCGCCTGCGCGGGAG
>DASZXE010000635.1:0-15735 GCA_035546475.1 Kofleriaceae bacterium | reverse complement strand
CGGCGGCGTCGTCGTCGTCGCCGCCGGCGCCGGCGCCTCGCCGTCATCCGCCCACGCGGGCGCCGCGAGCCCGAGCCCGAGGCCGAGCCCGATCATCGCAGCGCCGCGACGGCTCATCGCGCCGAGCATCGCACGGTCCTCCGCCTCGCGCCGCCGCGCGTCGGGAGGCGCGTTTGACGCCCTCGCCGACGGACCGTACGATGCGCTCGTGGATCGTCCCTACGTCGAGTGGGTCCGGGTGGAAGGCTTTCGCTGCATCAAATCAGCGGACCTTCACCTCACGCCGCTCCACGCGCTGATCGGTCCCAACGACAGTGGCAAGAGCTCCCTTCTCCGCGCTGTAGGGGCCCGATACGTCACGATGTGGATTCCGGGCGTCGGAGGGATTGCCAAAACAACCGAGCTCACTTCCGCCTACCCGAAGCTGCATAGCGGGACTCTCGCGGAGGTTGCGCGAGCTTCGCTCCACAAGGCGATCGAGCCCCGCAACGTGCTCCGCCTGGACCCGGACGCCATGCGCGCCCCCGTCCAGCTCATCCAGCACGGAAAGGCGCTCTGGTTTCATGACGAGAAGGGCGCCGGACTGGGCGCGCTCTATGACGCGCTGCTATCGCGCGACCTCGCGGCGTTCTCGGCGATCAACGATCGCTTTCGCTTGCTCTTCCCCACGGCACGGTCGATCCGGCTGCACAACGCATCTTCGACGACGAAGCAGCTCGGACTCACGCTCGTCGACGGCAAGGAGATCGGGCCGAACGAGATGAGCGAGGGCATGCTGTACTGGCTTGCCTTCGCGATCATCGAGCACCTCGCACCGCAGGCGATGCTGCTGATCGAGGAGCCGGAGAACGGACTGCATCCGGCGCGGATCAAGGAGGTCATGAAGGTCCTGCGCGAGGTCTCGCAGCGGACGCAGATCATCCTCGCGACGCACAGTCCGCTGGTCATCAACGAGCTCGAGCCCGAGGAGGTCACCATCGTCACCCGAACGCCCGAGCGCGGCACGATCTGCACGCCGATGACGGAGACGAAGCACTTCCACACGCGCAAGGAGATCTACGCGCTGGGAGAGCTGTGGCTGAGCTTCGCCGACGGCGACCTCGAGAGCGACCTCGTGCCTCACGCAACGCCTCCGACCGTGGCCAGCGCGGGATAGACGTGCGGCAACCGGTCATGGTGTTCCTCGGCGGTGAAGGATCGTCCGAGCTGGGTGATCGCCAGGAGCCCGATGGCGAACGAGCAGGTGCGATCGAAGCGCTGCTGCGCAAGGTCGAACCCGATGGCTGGAGCGTTGGTGGCGCCGTGCTGTGGCGCCACATCCGCAAGTTCACCGTCGGCGCGGCGCGAGGCAAGCACAACCACGGTGACATCCACTCGATCGCGGGCCTCGTCAACATGGCGTACGAGGCGAACTGTCCCGTCGTTGCCTTCACGCGTGACGTCGACGCCGATGAGGCCCGACCCGACGCGATCCGCCGCGGCATCGAGCACGCCCGCAACATCGCTCATCTGCGCGCGATCGAGATCATCGGTGGTGCGGCGAAGCCCGCATTGGAGGGCTGGATCCTCGCGCTGATGGGCGTGCGCGACTCGGAGTCGATGAGCCGCACCAAGGCGAACGAGCGGCTGCGAGAACGAGACGTCCGAGGCAAGCACGCCGAGGAGTACGTCGCCATCGTCGAGCAGGCTGACCTCGACGAGCGGCGGCTACCGCCAGGCTGTGATGGTTTGCGGGCCTGGCTCACGGTGGCGCGCGAGGTCTTCGCGCGGACCATCGCGCCGAGCTCCGCGCCGTAGCTGGCCGTGCGCATGCCGAAGCACCGCGCGCCGTCTCCGTTGCCTGCGCCGCCGCTGCGGGTGACGGCGTGCAACGAGCGGCCGGTGCGGGCGCGCGGCGCGTACGTCCTCTACTGGATGATCGCGGCGCGGCGCACGACGCACAGCTTCGCCCTCGACCACGCGATCGCGCGCGCGACCGAGCTGGGCGTGCCGCTGCTCGTGCTCGAGCCGCTGCGGGCGGGCTACCGGTGGGCGAGCGACCGGCTGCACCGGTTCGTCCTCGACGGCCTGGCCGCGAACGCGAAGGCCTTCGCCGCCGCCGGCGTGACGTACCACCCGTACGTCGAGCCGCGGCCCGGCGCCGGCAAGGGCCTGCTCGCCGCCCTCGCCCGGCGCGCGGCGCTGGTCGTCACCGACGAGCAGCCCGGCTTCTTCCTGCCGCGCATGGTCGCGGCCGCCGCGGCCGCCCTCGACGTGCGCGTCGAGCAGGTCGACGGCAACGGCCTCCTGCCCCTGCGCGCGCACGGCCGCGCCTTCCCGACCGCCGTCGCGTTCCGCTGGCACTGGCAGCGCGAGCTCCATCCGCACCTGGTCGCCGCCCCGCGCGCGACGCCGCTCACCGGCCTGGCGCCGGCGCTCCTCGCCGCCGACCTCCCGGCTGCGGTCCTCCGCCGCTGGCCCGCCGCCACCGATGCGCTCCTCGGCGGCGACCGCGCCGCCCTCGCCGCGCTGCCGATCGATCACGACGTGCCGCCGATCGCGCGCCGCGGTGGCGCGCCCGCCGCCGCCACGACCTTGCGTGCGTTCGTCCGCGATCGCCTCCCGCGCTACGGCGAGGCGCGCAACCAGCCCGACGACGACGTCGGCAGCGGCCTGTCGCCCTACCTCCACTTCGGCCACGTCGGCGTCCACGCCGTCCTCCACGCCGTCTGGCGCTCGTGCGGCTGGGATCCGTCGCGGGTGGCGCCCCGCGCCAGCGGCAAGCGCGAGGGCTGGTGGGGCGCGCCGGCGCCCGTCGAGGCGTTCCTCGACGAGCTGATCACGTGGCGCGAGCTCGGCCACGGCTTCGCGTTCCACCGCGCCGACTTCGATCGTTACGAGTCGCTGCCCGACTGGGCGCGCCGCACGCTCGACGGCCACGCCGCCGATCCGCGCCCGCACCGCTACACGCGCGCGCAGCTCGAGGCCGCCGCCACCGACGACCCGATCTGGAACGCCGCGCAGCGCCAGCTCCTGCGCGAGGGCACCATCCACAACTACCTCCGCATGCTGTGGGGCAAGAAGATCCTCGAGTGGAGCCCGTCGCCGCGCGCCGCGCTCGACGTGCTGATCGAGCTCAACAACCGCCACGCCGTCGACGGCCGCGACCCCAACTCCTACAGCGGCATCTTCTGGACGCTCGGCCGCTTCGATCGGCCGTGGGCGCCCGAGCGGCCGGTGTTCGGCGTCGTCCGCTACATGTCGTCGGCGGCGACCGCGCGCAAGCTCCGCCTCGACGGCTACCTCGCCCGCCACGCCGCCCGCTGACCCGCCGCGCGTCGCGCATACTGTGCGGATGAGCGCCAGCCCGCCGGCCCGGTCGTCGATCGAGATCCGCCGCGCGCGCGAGGACGACCTCGACGCGATCATGGCGATGGTCGACGACTTCGCGCGCGATCATCCGTCCGCGCAGCACCCGCGGCGGCGCGAGCGCGTGCGCGCCGCGTACTTCACCGGCGAGCCGGTCGCGCGCGTCTTCGTCGCCGAGCGGCGCGGCGAGGTGGTCGGCATGGCGCAGTGGATCCGCGCGTTCGACATGTTCTGGAACATGCCGGGCGGCCGGGCCGAGTGGCTCTACGTGCGCCCCGACGCGCGCGGCCAGGGCATCGCGCCGGCGCTGATCGCGGCGCTGTGTGACGACGTCCGCCGCGGCGGCGGTGAGTACCTGTGCGGCGGCTACGACGAGCGCCTCGCGCCCCTCTACGAGCAGGTGACGATCGGCTGGCCGGCGCGCGAGTGCTACCTGTCCGAGGAGTGCTTCCAGGTCATGGCCGACCTCGCCGGCCAGCCGCCGCGCGCCGTCGTCCGCGGCCTGCCCACGCCCGACCTCAACCGGGTCCCGGCCCGCCCGCGCTGAGGCGCGCACGCCCGCGCGTCGCACGCCGCACGACGCCGGCTCACATCTTGCGGCTGTAGGAGCGGACCGCGAGCGGCAGGAAGATCGCGACGACGACGCCGCAGCCGAGGAGCGCCCAGCCGACGTGGGCGCTGAAGACGCCGTCGTTCATCAGGTCGCGGACCGCGCGCACGACCTGCGACACCGGGTTGACCCGCACGAACGCCTGCAGCCAGCCCGGCATCGTCGCGATCGGCACCAGCGCGTTCGACAGGAACGTCAGCGGGAACATGATCATCATCGAGATGCCCTGGACCGCCTGCGCGCTGCGCGCCACGGTGCCGAGCCAGGTGAAGACCCACGCGAGCGACCAGCCGGCGACGACCGTGAGCAACCAGCCGCCCGCCACGCCGAGGACGCCACCGCCGGGCCGGTAACCCATCGCCACGCCGACGACGATCGTCAAGGTCGCCGCGATCGCGTAGCGCAGCAGGTCGGCGGTCGCGGGTCCGACCAGCGGCGCGATGCGCGCGATCGGCAGCGACTTGAAGCGATCGAAGACGCCCTTGTCCATGTCCTCGCGGAGCTGCATGCCGGTCGCCATGCTCGCGGTCAGGGTCGTCTGCGCGAGGATGCCGGGGATGATGAGCGGCAGGTAGTCGACGACGCTGCCGGCGACCGCGCCACCGAAGACGTAGGTGAACATCGCCGTGAACAGCAGCGGCTGCAGCGTGACGTCGAAGAACTGCTCCGGGTTGCGGCGCATCTTGATCAGCGCGCGCCGCGCCATCGCGAGCGACTGCGCGATCGTCTCGCGGACGGTGGGCCGCGGCGTCAGCGGGCGCTGCGCGGCGGTGCGGGGTACGACCAGCGGCGTCATCACGAGTTCTCCTGGCCGGCGCCCTGCTCCGGCTCGCTGTGGTGGCCGGTGAGTGCGAGGAAGACCTCGTCGAGCGTCGGCTGGCGCACGCTCGCCGACGCGATCGGCAGCCCGGCCTGGCGCAGCGCGATCAGCACGTCGGCCGCGTGGTTGGGGTCGGAGAGCGGCACGTTGAGGCCGCCCGCCTCGGGGGTTAGCACCGCCGCGTCGCCGAGCACGCGGCCGATCAGCTCGGCGGCCTCGCCGCTGCGGGCGCGATCGGTGAGCTGGACGCGCAGGGTCGAGCTGCCGACGCTGGCCTTGAGCTCGTCGGGCGTGCCCTCGGCGACCTTCTTCCCCTTGTCGATGACCGCGATCCGGTCGGCGAGCTGATCGGCCTCGTCGAGGTACTGGGTCGTCAGCAGCACGGTCGCGCCGTCGCGGACCAGCGCGCGGATCGTCTCCCACATCTGGCCGCGCGTGCGCGGGTCGAGGCCGGTCGTCGGCTCGTCGAGGAAGATCAGCGGCGGCCGGTTGATCAGCGACGCGGCGAGGTCGAGCCGCCGGCGCATGCCGCCGGAGAACTCCTTGATGCGGCGGTTCGCCGCGTCGGTGAGGCCGAAGCTCTCGAGCAGCTCGCCGGCGATGCGCACGGCCTCGGCGCGCGACAGCCCGAGCAGCCGCGCGAACAGCAGCAGGTTCTCGCGGCCGGTCAGGTTCTCGTCGACCGACGCGTACTGGCCGGTGACGCCGACGAGCTGGCGGATCTCGTGCGGCCGCGACGCGACGTCGACGCCGAACACGCTCGCGCGCCCGCCGTCGATGCGCAGGAGCGTCGCCAGCATCCGCAGCATCGTCGTCTTGCCGGCGCCGTTGGGGCCGAGCACGCCGAACACCTGGCCGCGCGGGACGTGCAGGTCGATCCCGTCGACGGCGCGCAGGCCGCCGAAGCTCTTCACCAGCCCCTGGGCCTCGACCGCCGCGACGTCGCCGTCGCGGTCGTCGTCGCGGCCGGGGGCGACCGTGGACTTCTTCATGCGCCGCACGATGCCAACGGCGCGTTACGGGAGGCCACGCGCGTTCGCGAAGAAACCTTGCGCGCCGGACGATTCTCGACGAGATCGGCCCGCCCCGCGTTGTTACAGAGCTGTAGCTCTTGGTATCGCAGCCCACAGATCGCCGGTGTCCCCCACCAGGGACCTCCACGCCCTTTCATCTTCACCTGAGCCGCGGGCCTCACGCGGTCGACGCGATCAGCCGGCCGCCGCGCAGCACGACCAGCTCGCCCTCGGCGAGCGGCCGCCACGGCTCGGCGCTGAGCGGCACGCTCGCGACCAGCGCGACATCCTGCTCGGCGTCGGGCAGCGCGAGGCCGCCGAGCGGGACGCCGTCGCTGGCGGCGGCGCACCGGCGGCAGAGGACGTGGAGGCCCGGCGGCCGGAGCTCGCCGGCGTCGTTGCGCCGCCGGTGGGCGTGGGCGAACAGCGCGTCGCCGTCGGAGTAGAGGAAGTTCGCCGGCCCGAGCTCGCGCAGGTCGCGCGCGAACGCCGCGACGATGCGCAGGCGCTCCTCGAGCGGCGGCAGGCCCGCCTCCCAGCTCGGCGCGAGGCGCTCGAGCAGCGCGCAGCACGCCTGCTCGGAGTCGGTGTCGCCGATCCGCCGGAACCGCCGCGCCGCGAAGCGCGGATCGCTCTCGATGCCGGGCAGCATCCCGTTGTGGGCGAACAGGTGGACGCGGCCGCCCAGCTCGCGGGCGAACGGCTGGCTGTTGCGCAGGTGGCGGGCGCCCTGGGTCGCGCGGCGGATGTGGGCGACCACGACCTCGCTGCGCAGCCGGTGCTCCTGGAGGAACGCGAGCCACTGGCTCCGGCTCGCCGCCTCCGCCTCTCGGAGGACGAACGCGTCGCCGTCCTGCATGAAGCCGACGCCCCAGCCGTCGACGTGGGGGCCGGTCTCGCCGCCGTGGCGCGCGAGCTCCGTCATCGACAGGTGGACCGTCGTCGGGAAGCGCGCCGACATCCCGAGCAGCTCGCACATGGTCAGCCTCCGGCGGCCTGGGCGTCGGCGAGCTTGCGGCGGACGTCGTCCATGTCGAGCGCACGGACCGCGTCGACGAGGCGATCGAGCGCCGCCGGTGGCAGGGCGCCCGCCTGCTCGAAGACGAGGACGCCGTCGCGGAACGCCATCAGCGTCGGGATGGCGCGGATCTGGAACGCGGCGGCGAGCGCCGGCTCCGCCTCGGTGTCCACCTTGGCGAACGTCACGTCGGCGTGCCTGGCCTCGGCGCGCTCGAACACCGGCGCGAAGGCGCGGCACGGGCCGCACCAGGCGGCCCACCAGTCCACGAGCACGATGCCCTGCTCGACGGTGGCGTTGAACGATTCGTGCGTGAGCTGCGTCGTCATCTCGGTCTCCTGCGGTTCTGGTTCGTGAGAGCCGCGGGGGACCGGAAGGATTCGCGCCGGGCTGTCGCACGCGGACGGCGCCGGCCAGCGACGCTGCGTGGCCCGGCGAAGGCGCGGGTGCGGCGGGCGTCAGCCCTCGCGGGTGCGGACGGCGTCGGCGAGGGACATGCGGCCGACCATGCGGATCGCGGGCCACTGCGCGAGCAGCAGGACGGCGAGGATGCCGCCGATCGCGATCGCCAGCGTCGCCGGCGAGACGACGGCGGGCAGGGTGAAGAGGTCGCTCGAGAAGGCCGCGGCCAGGCGGCGCGACGCGAAGAGCGCGAGCGGCAGGCCGATCGCGATCCCGACCAGGGCGAGCAGGAGGTGCTCGAGCGTGAGCGCGAGGCCGAGCTCGCGCTGGGTGCGGCCGAGCGCGCGCAAGGTGGCCAGGTCGCGGCGGCGCTCGAGCACGCCGAGCGTCGCGGTGTTGAACAGGATCGCCGCCGCCAGCACGCCGCCGAAGACGAGCATCGCGCCGAGCATCACCCAGCCGAGGCCCATGAGCTGGTCGACCTGCGCGCGCATCGCGCGGGTGTCGTCGACGCGCGCGACCTGCGGCAGCGCCGCCACCGCGTCGCGCACCGAGGCGGCCTGGCCGGGGACGGCGGCGATCGCGACCTGGTTCACGACGTCGCCGGCGCCGAGCGCCCGCGCCGCGTCGTCGCGGAGGACCGACGCGATCGGTCCCATCGCGGCGTCGGCGACGCCGTCGACGCGCAGGCTGACCGCGCCGGCGTCGACCGGATCACCGCGATGGACGGCGAGCGCGCGGGCGAGGCTGCGGGTCAGCACGATGCCGCCCGGCGACGGCGGCATCGCGGCGCCGTCGGAGTCGACCGAGCGCACGAGCGTCGCGCCGGGGGCGAGGCCCTGGACCATCGCCTCGGCGCGGCGGCCGCCGGCCTCGAGCGCGAGCGGCGCGGCGAGGATGCCCTCGACGCGGGCCACGCCGGCGAGCTTCGCGAAGGTGGCCTCGGCCTCGGCGCGCGGCGCGGGGGCGCGCAGCTCGACGCGGACGTCGTCGCGGCGCGCGTCCTCGAACGTCGCGGCGAACGTCGCCTTCATCGAGTCGAGCAGGCCGCCGGTCGCGACCACGACCACCACCGCCGCCGCGACGCCGAGCGCGGTCGTGAGGCTGCGCAGCGGACGGCCGAGGAGATCGCGGATCGCCATGCGGATCGGCAGCGGCGCCGGCAGCCGCCGCGCGAGGCGGGCGAGCGCGCCGGTGCTCGGCCGCGGCGGGCGCATCGCCGCCGCCGGCGCCTCGCGGCTGGCGCGGATCGCCGGCACGAGCCCGGCCAGCGCCGACACGCCGACGCCGAGCAGCGTGCCCCAGCCGGCGAGCGCGAGGTGGAGGTGGACGGCGACGAACGGGATGCCGAGCTCGGTCGCGTAGGCGCGGGTCATGGCCGGCGCGAGCGCGAGGCCGGCGGCGGCGCCGAGCAGCGAGCCGGCGAGCCCGAGCACGACGCCGTACGCCAGGTAGTGGACGAGGATGCGCGAGCGCGCGACGCCGAGCGCCGCGAGGGTGCCGATGATCGGCCGCTGGCCGTCGACGACGCGCGCGAGGATCGAGGCGACCACGAACGCGCCGACGCCGAGGAAGAAGATCGGGAAGAACGCCGCCATGCCCTGGTAGCCGTCGACGTCGAGCTGGAGCAGGCGCACGCCGACGAGCTGGTCGGCGGGCGTCGCGCGGAGGACGCGGCCGGGGCCGAGGCGCGCCGCGATCGCGCGCGCGACCTCGCCGCGGTCGATGCCGGGCATGACGTCGACGAGCAACTGCGGCGCGCCGTGCGCGGCAGGGCCGGCGGCCGCGGTCATCCAGCCGACGCCGAAGCTGTCGGGGCTCGGCATCGGATCGGCGGCGTCGCGCGCGACCCACAGGTACTCCGCGCTGACGGCGACGCCGGTGATGCGCACCTCGCGGCCGGCGAGCTCGAGCCGGTCGCCCGCATGGAGGTGATGGCGGCCGGCGAGGTGCTTCTCGACGAGCAGCTCGTCGTCGGCGGCGGGGCGCCGGCCGGAGAGGACGAGGACGTCGTCGAGCGCCGACGGCAGCGAGAGGACGCGCAGCTCGACGCGCCGGCGGCCGATGCGGGCGGGCACCTCCGCGACGGTGCGCACCTCGGCGGTGACGACGCCCGGGAGCACGGCGATCGCGCGCAGCTCGGCGGCGTCGAGGCGGTCGACGTCGACGTGGAGGTCGGCGAGCGCGAGCCGCGCGCGCGTCGACGCGTAGCTGTCGCGCAGATCGACGTAGGCGCCGGCGGACGCGATGAACAGCATCACGCCGAGCGCCACCAGCACGAGCACGGCGGCGCTCTGGCCCTTCTGGTGGCGCAGCTCGCGGGCGAGCTTCCGGCCGAGCACGGTCAGCTCCGCGCCTGACGCTCGTCGGACGCGATCGCGCCGTCGCGCAGGCGGACGACGCGGTCGGCGAGCTCGACGAGGTCCTCGTCGTGGGTGACGATGACGACCGCGCAGCCGAGCTCCGTCGAGGCGTCGCGCAGGAGGCGCGCCACCTGCCGGCCGTTGTCGTGATCGAGGGCGCCGGTCGGCTCGTCCGCCAGGAGCAGCCGCGGGCGCTTGGCGAGCGCGCGCGCGACGGCGACCCGCTGCTGCTGGCCGCCGCTCAGCTCCGACGGGAAGCGATCGGCCTCGGCCGCGAGGCCGACCCGATCGAGCCAGCGGCGGGCGTCGGCCGCGGAGCCGCCGGTCAGCTCGCCGGCGACCTGCACGTTCTCGCGCGCGGTCAGGCTCGGCACCAGGTTGAAGAACTGGAAGACGAAGCCGACGACCTCGCGCCGGAACAGGGTCAGCTCGCGGCGCGACAGGCCGGCGAGGTCGCGGCCGTCGACGACGACCTTGCCCTCGCTCGGGTGGTCGAGCGCGCCGACCAGGTTGAGCAGGGTCGTCTTGCCGGAGCCGCTCGGGCCGAGCAGCAGCGTGACCTCGCCGGCGCCGAGCTCGAGATCGATCGGCGACAGCGCGCGGGTCTTGACCTTGGTGCCGTACGACCTGGCGGCGCCCACCAACCTGACGAGCATGCGAGCCTCCGCGTTGGTTGCAGCCTACGCCCGCGGCGGCGGGCGCGCAACGAGTTAGTTGGAATTCAAAGGAATGGCGCGGCCGGCGGGCGGCGGCCGGCGGCCGGCCGCGGTCAGCCGTCGGCGCACAGCGCCTCGAGCGACCGGCCCTCCGCGTCGACGCCCAGCTTGCGGGCGGCCACCGCCGCGCCGAGCATCATCGCCGCCGCCAGCGCGTAGCCGGCGAACAGGCGGCTCGGCTCGCCGGTGTCGACGATCGCGCCGAACAGGGCCGGCGCCCCCGCGCCGACCAGCGTGCCGATCGCGTAGAAGACCGCGATCGCCATCCCGCGCACCTCGACCGGGAACAGCTCGCTGACCGTCAGGTAGGCCGCGCTCGCCGCCGCCGACGCGAAGAAGAAGACCGCGCCCCACGCCAGCGTCTGCGTCAGCGCGTCGAGCCAGCCGGCGAGGAAGAGGACGCCGGTCGCCACCAGCAGCAGGCCGGCGATCGCGTAGGTGGCCGGGATCATCACGCGGCGGCCGCGGCGGTCGAAGGCGCGGCCGAGCAGCAGCGGCCCGAGGAAGTTGCCGGCCGCGAACGGCACGATGTAGAGGCCGACGTGCTCGGGCGCGACGCCGTGGAACCGGCGGAGGATGAGCCCGTAGCTGAAGAAGATCGAGTTGTAGAGGAACGCCTGCGCGATCATCAGGACGAGGCCGAGCGCGGCGCGCCGCGGGTAGCGGACGAACAGCGTGTGCAGCAGGTGGCGGACGCCGACCGGGCCGTGGACGCGGATGCGGCACCGCGCCGGCTCGGCGGGGCCGCGGCCGCCGGGGCCGTGCACCTCCGCCTCGATGCGGGCCACCGTCTCCTCGGCGGCGCGCACGTGGCCGTGCACGAGCAGCCAGCGCGGGCTCTCGGGCAGGTTGCGGCGCACGAGCAGGATCGACAGGCCGAGGACGGCGCCGAGCCCGAACGCGAGGCGCCAGCCGACGGTGATCGGCAGCAGCGACGGATCGAGCACGACGAGCGTCAGGCCGGCGCCCATCGCGACGCCGACCCAGTAGGTGCCGTTGATGGTCAGGTCGATCTGGCCGCGCCGGGTCGCCGGCACCAGCTCGTCGATCGCGGAGTTGATGGCCGCGTACTCGCCGCCGATGCCGGCGCCGGCGGCCGCGCGCAGCAGCAGGAAGACGGTGAAGTCGGGCGCGAGCCCCGACAGCGCGGTCGACACCAGGTAGAGCGACAGGGTGACGAGGAAGAGCCGCTTGCGGCCGAGGCGGTCGGTGAGGTGGCCGAAGCCGAGCGCGCCGACGACCTGGCCGACGAGGTACGCGCTGTTGGCGAGGCCGACCTCGGCGCCGCTGAGCCCGAGCGTGCGCGCGTCCTGCAGCGTCGGCGCCAGGTTCGCGATCAGGCTGGCCTCGAGGCCGTCGAGGATCCAGGTGATGCCGAGCGCGATCACGACGCGGCGGTGCCAGCGCGACCAGCCGAGGCCGTCGAGGCGGGCCGGGATGTCCGACTCGATCCACGAGCCGTGGGCGACGTCGGGCGCCGGCGCCGTCATGACCGCGCCGGCTCCGGCGGCACGACGTGCACGGTCGTGGTCGGGAAGGCGAAGCCGCCGGTGCGCCCCTCGACGATCTCCATGAACCGCAGCAGGAGCTCCTGGCGGAGCGCCGTGAACTGGTTCCAGTCGTTGAGCTGGAACCAGGCCATCACGTCGATGTCGAGCGATGACGCGCCGAAGCCGATGAAGCGCACGGTCACCGCGTCGGGCCAGATGAGCGGGTGCGCGCGCAGCGTGGCCTCGAGCTCGGCGAGGACGCCGCGGAGCTGCTCGGCGCTGGTGCCGTAGACGAGGCCGAGCGTGCAGGTGAAGCGCAGGCGGTCGCGCGCGCTGTACGACTCGACGCGCTGGTCGGCGAGCTGGCCGTTCGGCACCGTGACCAGCGTGCGATCGAGCGTGCGGATGCGCGTCGAGCGGAGGCCGATCGCCTCGACGGTGCCGAGGTGCTCGCCGGCGCGGACGAAGTCGCCCTCGCGCAGCGGCTGATCGATCGCGATCGACATCGTGCCGAACAGGTTCTCGACCGTCTTCTGGGCGGCGAGCGCGAGGGCGAGGCCGCCGATGCCGAGGCCGGCGATCAGGCTGGCGACCGACACGCCGAACTGCGCCAGCATGACGATGGCGGCCAGGGCCATCAGCACGACCTTGATCGCGCGGCCGGCGATCGCCAGCAGCGACCGGCTGGCGGGCCGGTCGCGCGCCCACGGCCGCCGGCCGGCGATCTCGACGACGAGGTCGATCGTGCGGAACGCGATCCAGAGGACGAGGACGCTGGTGACGATCGCGGTGACCTCGGCGATCAGCGTGAGCGCGCGCGGGTCGAGGCCGAGCCACGGCAGGCTGGCGCGCACCGCCTGCAGGCCGACCACGAGGCTCACCGGCAGCGTCACCCGCTCGACGAGCAGGTCGTCCCACTGCCACGCGCTGCGCCGCGCCGCGCGCGCCAGGAGCGGGCGCAGCAGCGCGACGAGCAGCCGCGCGGCGACGAGCGAGGCCAGGACCACCGCCACCGTCTCCACCGCCGGCGAGTGCGCCACCCCGTCCACGCTCATCGCGCGCACCGCGGGGCCAGAGGATCGCGGCGGGCGAGGGTGCGGAGGTTCGGCATCCTGCATGGCTGCCACCGCGCCTCCGGCTTGACAAGCGTCGATGGCGGTGAGCTGTCGTGTCGGGTGGAGCGACCGCTGCTGTCGATCCTTCGTGCTGGACGTTCGCGCGGCTGGCCGGGATGGTGAGCGAGCCATGACCGCTCCCACGCATGCGAATCCTCAACCGTCTCCCGCGCGCACGAGCCAGCCGGAGGCGCGTCGCCCCACGGCTGCGACGAAGGCCGACTCCGCCGAGGCGAAGGTCGCGCCGCGCGCGGAGGCGAAGGCGGATGCGAAGGCCGCGCCGCCGACGGAGACGAAGGCGGATGCGAAGGCCGCGCCGCCGGCGGAGACGAAGGCGGAGACGAAGGCCGCGCCGCCGACGGAGGCGAAGGCGGAGACGAAGGCCGCGCCGCCGGCGGAGACCAAGGCCGCCGCCCGCAGCGCGCTCGTCGACGGACCGCCGCTGCCGCTGCCCGCGCACGACGCGCTGCCGACCGGCGATCCCGACGCGCCCGCGCCGCCGCCCGGCCCCGCGACCGAGGCCGACACCCGCTCGCTGCGCGGCTCCGATCAGGAGGGCGCCGCCACCTTCGCCGTCGTCTATCGGCGCGGGACCGTCGTGGTCACCGGCCGGGGCCGCGTCGGCTGTCGGGGCTGCTGGCACGCGATCAGCTATCCGAGCGCGAGCTCGGCGGGCAATGCGTACGCCCGGATCTCCTCGGGGCTCCTGGCCGAGGGCTACACTGACGTCGCGTGACGCGGCCCGGCCGCGCCGCCGTTGACCGATGGCGTGGCTCAACTACCAGCACCTCTACTACTTCTGGGTCATCGCCCGTGAAGGCGGCCTGTCGCGGGCCGCGGCCGCGCTGCACCTGACCCACTCGACCTTGAGCGTGCAGCTCCGCGCGCTCGAGGACAGCCTCGGCGAGCGCCTGTTCGAGCGCCGCGGCCGCGCGCTGGTGTTGACCGCGTTCGGCCGCGACGTGCAGCAGTACGCGGGCGAGATCTTCCGCATGGGCGACGAGCTGCTCGAGCTCGCCGGCGGCCGGGCGTCGTCGCCGCGCCGGTTCGAGGTCGGCGTCGTCGGCGCGATCCCGAAGACGACCGCGTGCAAGCTGCTCCTGCCCGCGCTCGACGCCGAGCGGGCGCGCGGGATCCGGATCCGCCAGGATGGCCTCGACCGGCTGGTGCAGGAGCTGGCCAGTGGGCGGCTGCACGCGATCCTCAGCGACGCGCCGTCGGCGCAAGGCGGCGGGGGCAAGCTGCACACCCACCCGCTGGGCGCGTCGGAGATCCTGCTCTACGGCCGCCGCGACCTCGCCGAGCGCTACCGGCGCGGCTTCCCGCGCAGCCTCGACGGCGCGCCGCTGCTGCTGCCGGGCGCCGACACCAGCCTGCGGCGGGCGATCGATCGCTGGCTCGCGGTGCGCGGGCTGCGCGTCGACGCGGTCGGCGAGATCGACGACGCGGGGCACCTGCGCGCGTTCGGCGTGGCGGGCCGCGGGCTGTTCCCGGTGCGCGCCGCGATCCGCGGCGAGGTCGAGCACGGCTGGGGCGCCCGCCGCGTCGGCCGCCTGACCGGCGTCACCGAGAGCTACTTCGTCATCTCGCTCGAGCGGCGGGTCAAGCACCCGGCGGTGGCGGCGCTCATCGAGCACGCGCGGCGGCGGCTCGACGCGGCGGCGGCGAGCTGACGCGCGCCGCGCCCTTTCGCCGCACCGCGTGAACGAATCGCGAGCGGTGGCGCGCGCGCCGCGCCGGCCTGGTCGGCTATGATCGAAGGCCCATGGCCGATGACCTGCCCAAGCCCGAGCCCAAGGAGATCGACGAGAAGCTGGCCCTCCAGCTCCGGCACATGATCGAGGACAACGTCCTCAAGGGTGTGCCGTACGGCGACGAGAAGTGCGGCAACTGCCTCTACTACCTCGATCCCGACGACAAGCTCGCCTACTGCTGGCACCCGAAGCTGCGCATCCTCGTGGGCGCCGACTGGTGGTGCCAGTGGTGGGAGAAGATGGAATAGGGGTCAGCCTGCTACCAGGGTGATTTCGGGCGGGCTTTCGAGGATGATGCGGCCGTGCGCGCGGAGGACCAGCTCGAGGCCGAAGAGGAAGAGGAAGCCCAGGAGATCCTCCTGGGGCTGGAAGAGGGCCGCGACGACGAGCGGGCGGAGGAGCTGGTCACCGAGGAGCTGCCCGAGGCGTCGCGCTACTTCCGGACGGTGGTCGCCGCGATGCGCACCGTGCTCGAGGGCCGCGACGTCGACATCGAGCAGCTCACCGAGCTCTCGCGCCAGGAGAAGAAGGCGTTCGAGGCGCTCAAGCACGTCGTGCAGTCGCGCGGCCGGCGCGGCGGCTTCATCTATGCCGAGCAGCGGATCGAGCGGCTCAACCAGGTGCTCGCGGTGCTGCAGCCGGCGCTGTCGATGGGCAGCGCGCCCGGCATGGAGGAGGCGCGCGGCGAGCTGGAGACGGTCATCGACGAGGTCGACGACCTGCGCGAGAAGCTGAACTCGCTCGAGGCCACCGAGGAGGAGCTGGATCCACAGGGGCTCGAGGCGCGCGAGGCGGACGGCGACAAGGACGACGACGACGACGAGGACGACGACCTGGACGACACGTCCGGCGAGGTGCCGGAGCCGGGCGCGCCGGCGAGGCCGTCGACCTTGTCGGCGGGCGCCGCGGTGCCCGACCGGGCGCCGGCGCCGACGACGTTGACCGGCACGCCGGCGGCGCCGGACTGGACGACGCCGCCGTCGACGGTGAGCAGCGGCGGGCCGGAGGCGCCGGCGTGGACGACGCCGCGGTCGACGCTGAGCGAGGACGATGGCGCCGCGCCCGCCGCGCCTGCCGCGCCGCGCG
>DASZXE010000634.1:0-9006 GCA_035546475.1 Kofleriaceae bacterium | reverse complement strand
CCCCGCGATCGCGACGATCGCCAGCAGCGCGAGCAGCGGCCCCCTCCTCACGCCCGCATCGTAGACCCCTGGCGCCGCCCCGCGGGCCCGAATCGGCTCAGCGCCGGCGCAACAGCGACCGCCCGGCCTCGTCGAGGATCCCGTCGTACACGTCCGCGACCGCGATCGCCGCCAGTACCCCGGGCAACTCGAACCTTTCGCCCTCCCGATACGTCGTCGCCTGCCAGCCCTGGTCCGTGCGCCGGTAGACCTTCACACGTCGCTGGTCCTGCGCGACGAGGACGTACGCCTGGAGCGACGCGAGCGACTGGAAGTCGTGCCGCTTGTCCCCGTCGTCGTCACCCTCGCTGCTCGGCGACATCACCTCGACGGTGACGAGCGGGTTGGTGGTCGCCTGGTCATCGTGCGCGGGGTGCTCGGGCGGCCCGCAGATGATGGAGCCGTCGGCATAGCGGCCACGTCCCTTCGAGGCGATCCAGAAGCGCTGATCGGGTGAGTAGTAACGGCACGAGCCGCTGCGACGGTTGGCGAGCAGTTGCGCGAGCTGCCCCGACAGCGCGTTGTGCTCGTCGGAGCCGCCCGGCAGGGCGACGATGACGCCGTCGAGGAGCTCGTGGCGGCGCTCGCTCGTCTGCTCGGCGGCGAGGTAGTCCGCGTAGGTCGCCCGCCGCGACAGCTTCAGGAGGACCTCCATGGCCGGATCGTAGCCCCTGCCGGCGCCGCCCGGTCAGGCGAGGTAGCGGGCCTCCAGGTGGCGCAGGAAGATCGACGGCTCGAGCGGCTGTCCGGTGGCCCGGACGAGCAGCTCGCGGGTCGGGACGCTCGACGCCACGCCGTGCACGTGCTCGCGCAGCCACCCGAGCAGCGGCGCGAAGTCGCCGCGGCCGATCGCGTCGAGCAGCCCGGGCACCGCGCGCCGCGCCGCCTCGAAGAGCTGCGCCGCCGTCATCGCGCCGAGCGTGTAGGTCGGGAAGTAGCCCCACGCGCCGTCGAACCAGTGGATGTCCTGCAGGCAGCCGTCCCGGTCCGACGGCGGCACCACGCCGACCAGCTCCGCCATCCCCGCCCGCCACGCCTCCGGCAGCGCGTCGAGCTCCATCGCGCCGCCGACCAGCGCCCGCTCCAGCCGGAACCGCAGGATCACGTGCGACGGGTAGGTCACCTCGTCGGCGTCGACCCGGATCAGCCCCGGCTTCACCTCGGTGTAGAGGCGCACCAGGTTGTCGGTGTCCCAGCCGGCGCCCGCGCCGCCGAGCAGCTCGCGGGCGAGCGGCGCGACGTGCTCGAGGAACGCCCGCGACCGGCACGCCTGCATCTCCATCAGGAGCGACTGGCTCTCGTGCACGCTCATGCCGCGCGCCTGGCCCACCGGCTGGTAGCGCCACGCCGCCGGCAGCCCGCGCTCGTACTGCGCGTGGCCGGTCTCGTGGATGACGCCCATCAGCGCCTTCACGAAGTCGTCCTCGTCGTAGCGGGTCGTGATCCGCACGTCGTCGGGCACGCCGCCGCAGAACGGGTGCAGGCTGGTGTCGAGCCGCCCGTGCGCGAAGTCGAAGCCGAGCGTCTTCATCACCGCCAGCCCGAGCGCCTTCTGCTTCTCCGCCGGGAACGGCCCGGCCGGGCGCACCGGCAGGCCGCGCCTCGCCTGGTGCTCGACGACGCGGTCGCGCAGCGCGGGCAAGGTCGCCGCCAGCCGGTCGAACACCGGCTCGATCTCCGCCGCGCGCCCGCCCGGCTCGTACTCGTCGAGCAGCGCGTCGTAGACGTCGGTCCCCAGCCGCTCCGCCTTCGCCGCGCCCGCCTCGCGGGTCAGCGCGAGCACCTCGGCGAGCAGCGGCCGCACGCGCGCGAAGTCGGCCGCCGGCCGCGCCTCGCGCCAGCACTGCTCGCACGCCGAGCACGCGCGCGACAGCGCCTCGACCAGCTTGCCGTCGAGCGCCGTCTCGTGGATCCACTGGCGGCGCATCTCGGCGAGGTTCGCCCGCTGCCACTCGTCGAGCGCGCCGGCGTCCGCCTCGGCGCGGTCGAGCAGCTCGCCCATCGCCGGGTCCGCGAGCTGGTCGTGGCAGACCACCTTCATCGCGGCGAGCTGCTCGCTGCGCGCCTCCGCGCCGCCGCTCGGCATCATCGCCGCCCAGTCCCACTGCAGCACGCCGACGGCGTGGCGCAGCGCATACAGCCGATGGAACCGAGCCTCGAGGTCGCGGTAGGCGCTCATCCCCGCGACGCTAGCATCAGTTGATCGGCGTGTCGGCGGGGACCGGCGGGACGAGGAAGAAGACGTCGCGGCGGTCGAGCTCGGTGACGCCGTCGCCGGTGACGATCACGTTGGCGCGGTAGAGCTGCGGCTCCGGCGTCGCCGGCACCGTCGTGTTCGGCTTGACGACGACCTTCCAGCAGACCGGCGTGCCGGCGCGGACGTCGACGTACTCCTCGTCGAAGCCGTCGCCGTTGATGTCGTGGTCGTCGAGCCCGTTCGCGCACATCGCGGTGCCGAGCTGCAGGGTCTCCAGGTGATCGACGAACGCCGCCACCGCGTCGACGGCGTCGGCCGGGTCGTCGGCCGGCGTCGCCCGCATGTCGAGCGGGATGCCGTTGGCGAGCGCGCGGATGCCGTTCTGGATGGCGGTCGCCGCGTTGGCCCCCGCGCCGTCGAACACCAGCGGCGCGTTGTTGTTCGTCGAGTCGACCGCGCCCGTCGACGTCGCCATCGTCCGCAGGTCGGTGTCGGTCCCGCTGGCGAACCCGCTGCCGAGGATGCCGACCAGCTTCGCGCTGCGCGCCAGCATCGCCGGCTTGACGATGTTGTTCCAGTTCGGACAGGGGTTGGTGTCGCCGTTGCTGATCGGCTGCTCGTCGGTGGCGAGCAAGATGACCGGCAGCGCGCCGTCGCGGAAGCACGGGTAGCCGAACGTCTGGTAGCCGCCCTGCTGCGCCGGCGAGCCGTTGCACGTCGCGCGCGGGTTCACGCCCGACAGCCCGCAGCCCGAGGTGCCCGCGCTGCCCATGCCGGTGATCGCCGACCACACGCTGAAGTTGAGCGGCTCCGCGCAGCAGCCGCCCGGCTCGTTGATCGGCAGCGAGGTGAAGTCCTGGGGCGGCGGCTTCACGTCGATCACGTTGCGGTACTCGTCGGCGCCGCTGCCGGTGTAGCCGACGGTGCCGGCGCCGGCCCACAGGTCGGGGATGCAGGTCGCCGGGTCGCCATTGCCGAGCGGCGGGCAGGTCAGGTTGCGCACGACCGTGCCGAGGTTCGAGCGGACCGCGCTGATCTCCGCCGACATCGAGCCCGACCGATCGATGATCGTGTACATGTCGACGTTCTGCAGGCGGGTCTGGAAGTCGAGGTCGTCGTCCATCGGCGACGGCGGGTTCTGGTACGGC
Source organism: Kofleriaceae bacterium (assembly GCA_035546475.1). Lineage (GTDB taxonomy): Bacteria > Myxococcota_A > Polyangia > Haliangiales > Haliangiaceae > UBA2376. The sequence continues at coordinate 5,622 of DASZXE010000634.1, read as the reverse complement.
TCGAGGAAGACGAAGTCGCCGTTGGCCTGCGGGTTGTCGTCCGGATCGGTCGCGCTGGTGCCGGCCGCGACCTCGATCAGGTCGCTGACGCCGTCGCCGTCGGTGTCGGCGTTGGTCGCGTCGCTCTCGTCGCCGTCGCGGGTGCCGTTGCAGTTGGTGTCCTCGGCCTGGTCGGTGATGCCGTCGTCGTCGCTGTCGCGGTCGAGGAAGTCGAAGCGCATGTCGCCGTCGGTGTCGCGCGGCGGGTGGGTGCCGCCCGACTCGACCGCGTCCGGCCGGCAGTCGCCGTCGGAGTCGGTGTCGCGCCAGTTGCCGACGCCGTCCATGTCGTAGTCCTCGATGCCCTCCTCCGCGTCCCAGATCGTGTCGTTGTCGGAGTCGGTGTCGGTGAAGTCCGGGATGCCGTCGCCGTCGGTGTCGACCGGGTGCAGCGGATCGTCGCCGAGCTCGGTGACGTCGAGGATGTCGTCGCCATCGTCGTCGAGGTCGGCGTAGTCGCCCTTGCCGTCGTTGTCGAGGTCGCCGGTGCCATCGACGTCGTCGGTGCGGCCGTTGTCGTCGGAGTCGAGGTCGAGGTAGTCGGGCGTCCCGTCGCCGTCGCTGTCGATCGGATGCGTGCCCGGATCGGTGTCGCCGGCCTCGCGGTAGTCGGGGATGCCGTCGCCGTCGCTGTCCGGATCCTGGTAGTCCGGGATGCCGTCGTGATCGGTGTCGCGGTTGGCGGTCATCCCCTCGTCGCTGTCGGAGATGGTGTCGCCGTCGGCGTCGCCGCCCGTCCCGGGCCCCGAGGGGCCCTCGGTGCCGCCGCACGCGGAGGCCAGGAGCAGGGCGAGACAGGAAGCGAGGAGGTAACGAGCTCTCATGGTGGCTCCGCGTTGCGACGAGAATCCCGGCGTGGGCGATCAGACCGCAGGTGCGAGCCGAATGGCAATGGTCGAGTGCCCGTGGGCCGCCGAACGTGTATGTTTCAGCGATGAGACACGGTGCGATGGGCCTCGCGCTGATGGCCGCTATCGGGCTCGTCGGGCTCGGCGGCCTCGGCTTCGGCGCGGGCTGCAAGAAGAAGTCGGCGGCCAAGAAGGCGCCGCCGGTCGCGATCAAGACCGGCCCGACCGGTCCAACCACGCGCGCCATCCCGCGCCCCCCGGGCCCGCCGCCGGCGACCGCCCCCGACACCACCTACGAGGCGCGCCGCAAGCTGCTGCTCCAGCGCGGCGATCCGAACATGATGAAGGACGCTCCGGTCGCAGAGACCAAGGCGCCGGAGATCGATCCCGGCAAGCTGATCAAGCCGGTCGGCAAGGACCTGCTCCTCATCGGTGGGCACCTCAAGGTCGACCTCGGCAAGGGCCGCATCGAGATCCCGGCGCAGGTCGCGTCGCCGGGCGCGCCGCTCGAGTACGTCGCGGTGTCGCCCAACGGCAAGGCGTACGAGAGCCTGCTCATCGTCGACACCAACGCGATCGAGCTGCGCCTCGCGCTGTCGCTCCTCGGCTACGAGGGGGTCATCCCGAGCGACAAGGGCCAGATCCCGCCGGCCGACGCCGACAACAGCGTGCTGGTCAGCGCGATCGTCGGCGGCAAGGAGCGGCCGATCGCGGCGTACCTGATCGATCGCGCGACCAAGAAGCCGCCGCCCGAGCACCCGTGGGAGGTCGTCAGCTTCCGGCCCGACGACAAGGACCAGTCGCTCCTCACCCGCGACTTCTTCACGCTCGTGCAGCGCGACTACTTCGCGCCGCTCCAGTACTCCATCGAGGCCGGCAACCCGTACGCCGGTCCCAACCAGGGCTACTCCGGCAACGAGAAGCTGCTACCGCCGGCGAAGGGCGAGCTGACGCTCGTCATCAAGCGGCGCCCCGACAAGCCGGCCGCCCCGTCCGCCGACGAGCAGATGATGGATCCCATGCTCCACCCGCCCGGGGCGCCCGCACCATGAACCCAGCTCGCATCCTCGATCTCGCCAACGCCTTCTGGGGCTCGTCCGCCCTCTTCGCCGCGCTCGATCACGGCCTGTTCGCCGCGCTGGAGGCGGGGCCCGGCACCGCCGCCGAGGTCGCCGAGCGCCAGGGCCTGCCGGCGCGGGGCGTCGAGCTGCTGCTCGACGCGGTGACCGCGCTCGGCCTGTGCGTCCGCGAGGACCACGTCTACCGCAACACGCCCGAGGCCAGCGTCTTCCTGGTCCCCGGCCGGCCCGGCTCGCTCGCGGGCGCGCTCGCGTACAACGCGCGGCTGTTCCCGGCGTGGGCGCGGCTCGGCGAGGCGGTCAAGAACGACGCGCCGATCGTCCCGACGCCGGTCTACACCGGCGACGATCCGGCGCGCACCCGCGCGTTCGTCGAGGGGATGCACGTGCGCGCGCTCGGCATGGGCCAGGGCCTGGTCGGCGCGGTCGACCTGAGCGGCAAGCACCACCTGCTCGACGTCGCCGGCGGGCCCGGCACGCTGTCGGTGCTGCTGTGCAAGCGCTACCCGGGGCTGCGCGCGACGGTGCTCGAGCTGCCCGGCATCGCCGCGGTCGGCCGCGAGCTGGTCGCCGCCCAGGGCATGGCCGACCGGGTCGTCCACCGGGACGCCGACGTGCTGACCGCCGAGCTCGGCGGCGGCCACGACGCGGTGCTGGTCTCCGGCCTGCTCCACCGCGAGCCGGCCGACGCCTGCAAGGCGCTGCTGGCCCGGTTGAAGGACGCGCTCGATCCGGGCGGCGTCCTCTACATCGTCGACGTGATGCGCGACCAGACCCGGGTCGGGCCCCCGTTCGCCGCGCTGTTCGGGCTGAACATGTTCCTGACCAGCGAGCGCGGCGGCTGCCACGCGGACGTCGACCAGGCCGAGTGGCTCGAGGAGCTCGGCTTCGTCGACCCGGTCATCACGCGCCCGACGCCGCCGATGGTCCACACCGTCGTCCGCGCCACCAGGCCGTAGGCCGGCCCGGGCCCTTCGACGTCGCGCCGCGCGCCCCGCTCCGGGCGAACGGGCTCGGGAGCGCACGCGCGCCCCCGCTCACGGGGTTGCCGAGAAGGCGTGCTCGACCCGCGCACGACGAGCAGGGATCGACCTTGCAGGCGCCGCTCGATCGCGATCGCCGGCAACCCTGTCAAGGGGTGAGGCCCCGAGCGCAGCTCGGGCCGGGGTTGTTCTGTGTGGAGATCGGTCCCGAGGTCCTCCTCGGGCCCGATCGATCGACGAGAGGGTTGGCATTCTGGCCAACCCTCTGAGCTGACGCCCGCAACGAGCGCTCGCCGTCCGCATCCGTCGAGAAGCAGCCGCTCCGCCGATCGTGGCCGCTCGAGGGCAGGCCGAAAAAGCGGACGGCGCCGCGAGGGCGCCGTCTTCGTCTCGTCTGCGTTCCGCGTCAGGCCTCGGCGGCCCGGCGGACCCACCGGCAGCTAGTTGCCGTCGTCGCCGCCACCCGAGTCGTCGCCACCCGAGTCGTCGCCGCCGCCCGAGTCGTCGCCACCCGAGGGCGGCGGCGTCGGCTGCGCCGAGTCCGGCGTCGGAGCGGGCGGCGGGACGTGGAGCTCCTCGCCCGAGTTGGTCTCGTCGCCGCTGCGGCCGATGATGACGAACTCGACGCGGCGGTTCTGGTCACGCGCCGCCTCGCTGGTGCCGGGCACCAGCGGACGGTCGTAGCCGTAGCCCTTCGCCTCGAGCCGGCCCTGGTCGATGCCCTTCTTGATCAGGTACTCGCGCACGCGCTCCGCGCGGAGCTGGCTGAGCGTGCGGTTCCAGTCGGGCTCGCCCTGGTCGTCCGTGTGGCCCTCGATACGCACGCGGAGGTCCGAGTGCGCCTTCAGGATGGCGGCGACCGCGTTCAGCACCGGCTGGCTGCGCGTCTTGATGCGGGCACGGTTCAGGTCGAAGAAGATCTTGTCGGTGATGACGACCGCGTCACCCGTGACGTAGGCCAGCGTGCGCCCGTCATCCGGGCAGCCATCCTCGTCGTCGGAGCCGTTGTAGACCTCGGCCTCGAGCGGGCACTTGTCGTCCTGGTCCTTGATCCCGTCGCCGTCGGCGTCCGTCTCCGGGCAGCCGTCGTCGTCCTTGATCCCGTCCATGTCCTCCGGCTCGTTCGGGCACGCGTCGTTCGCGTCCTTGATGCCGTCCTTGTCGTTGTCGTCCTCGGGGCACCCGTCGGTGTCCTCGAAGCCGTCCATGTCCTCGGCGACCATCGGGCACTGGTCGTCGGTGTCCTTGATGCCGTCCTTGTCGTTGTCGAGGTCCGGGCAGCCGTCCAGGTCCTCGAACCCGTCGACATCCTCCGGATCGTCCGGGCACTTGTCGTCGTCGTCGTCGATCCCGTCGTGGTCGCGATCGGTGACGAGCGGCTTGTGCTCGAGCTTCTGGTTGATCCAGCGGGCGCCGGCGAGCACCCGGAAGGGCGGCGCGCCGTAGCCCTGGTCGAGGCCGGCGCCACCGCCGACATCGAGCGCGATCTTCTCGGTCACGAAGTAGCGCAGGTTGGCCAGCGCCTCGGCCGGGTACTCCTCGGTGCCGAGCTTCTCCGCCACCCCGGCGACGTCCATCGGGTCGGTCGGCGCGTTCATGATGCCGAACTTGCCGAACGCAGCCGCGCCGATCGCGAGCTTGTGCTCCTTGATCCAGTACTGCGCGGCCGCCGACCAGGTGATCTCGTCGTCGACGTAGAGGTTCGCGATCTTCGCCGAGTCCTGCCGGAACCGGTAACCGACGTTGAGGCCGAGCCCCAGCTTGCCCTTGCGGAAGTCGAAGAGCAGGCGGGGATCGATCACCAGGCCGTCGTCACCGATGAAGTTCTGGCCGCCGGTCGGGATCTGGACGCCGAGGTCGGCGGCCAGGTCGATGCTCCCGGGGCGCGCGATCTGGAAGCGGACCGCGACCTTCGGGTTGCCGACGCCGTTGCTCCCGAGCTTGTCCATGCCGGAGCTCGGGTTGAAGTCGGTCGACTGGTTCAGCACGACCGGCAGGTTCAGCCGGACGTCGAACTTGCCGAGGCCGTACAGCACGCCGAGGTCGGCGCGCAGCCGCGAGTTCAGGATGTCACCTTGAACGACGGTGCAGTCCGCGCTCGTGCAGCCACGGTTCTTGACGTGGATGTCGAGCGGCGGCCCGGCGAAGTTGAAGATGATGCCCGCGCTCAGACTCCCCATCGCCTGCGTCCGCGCACCGTCGACCAGACCGATCTGATCAGGGTCCGCTGACGCGGCGAACTGCTCCGGGTCGAAGTCGGGGTTGTACTGGAGACTGGTCTCCGGTTGTTCCTGCGCGTGAGCCGCGCCGAGGTGGAGGACCATGACGGTCCCCAACCCCAGCCCGGATGCGATGCGATGGAGTGTACGCATGCTAGAAGCTCCCTAGGCCATCCTAACCGAGTTTCAGCGCCGGCGGCGCCGGACCGTACCCACCAGGCCCACCAGGCCGAGGCCCAGGGCGATCAGCGAGCCGGTGCCCGGCGCGCTGCTCGACTGGCAACCGCCACCGTTGACCACGACCTCGGGGTCGTCGACCGGCGCGTTGACGGTGAACGTGTTCTCCGGGGAGAACTCGCTCATCGCGCCCGAGCGGTCGACCGCGCGGGCACGCCAGGTGTAGGTCGCGCGGTTCTGCAGCTCGCTCGAGATCGAGGTGACCGTGCCGCTGACG
>DASZXE010000633.1:0-9108 GCA_035546475.1 Kofleriaceae bacterium | reverse complement strand
GGAGACGACGCCACGCTCGCCGGCGACGCCGACGCGCTGGCGGTCGCGCTCGGCAACCTGGTCGGCAACGCGATCGCCCACTCGCCCGCCGGCGCCGAGGTCCGCCTCGACGCCCGCCGCGACGGCGCCACCATCGAGCTGTCGGTCACCGATCACGGCCCGGGCGTGCCGGCCGCCGATCGCGAGCGCATCTTCCAGCCGTTCGCGCGCGGCGCCACCGCCGCCGACCGCGCCTCCGCGCCGGCGCTCGGCGCCGGGGTCGGCCTCGGCCTCTCGGTCGCCCGCCGCATCCTCCTCGCCCACGGCGGCGACCTCCGCGTCACCGACGCGCCCGGCGGCGGCGCCCGCTTCGTCGCCCGCCTCCCCGCCTCCTCCCCGCGCCCCGGCGGACCGGATCGCTCGTAGCGCGAGACCGTCGCGATCGATCTCGGCGACGATCCGCCGCCGGCGAGCACGCTGCTGCTCGAACTGCTCGCGGCTGACCACGAGCGGAGACAGCAAGCCGTCGCGCCGCGTCAGGATGTCGCCGACCAGCGGGCGTCGGCGTCGGACGAACCGAGCGTCAGACGTCGAGGTACTCGCCCTCGGCGGCGGCGAACAGCGGCACCTTGCTGGTGGCGCGGGCCCGCTCGACGAGCGCGTCGATGGCGGCGTCGGTGGCGTCGGGGTTGTGGTGGAACAGCGCGAGCCGCCCGACCCCGGCGGCCGCGGCGAGGTGGATGCCCGCCGACACCGGCGAGTGCCCCCAGCCGCGGGCCAGCGCGTAGGCGTCGTCGTCGTGCATCGCGTCGTGGACGAGCAGGTCGGCGCCCGCCGCCAGCGCGAACGCCTCGGGCGTCGGCCAGTCGGGCTCCGGATACTCGACGTCGGACAGGATGGTGACGACCTTGCCGTCCGCCGCGATGCGGAACCCGGTCGTCCACATGTTCCCGTGCGGCACCGCCGCCGTCGACACCGCGAAGCCGTCGACGGACAGCTCGCCGCCCGGCACGAAGACCTCGATCTTCACGCCGGCCGCCAGGTTCTCGAGGCCGTTGAGCGGGCTGTAGTGGGGCGCGAGCTGGTTCTGCAGCGTCTCCTCGAGCGAGCTGCCGGTCGGATCGGCGCCGAGGATCCGGATCTGGTTGCCCTTGATGAAGAACGGCGTGAAGAACGGCAGGCCCTGGATGTGATCGAGGTGGGTGTGGCTGAGCAGCACCGGCAGCCGGCCCTGGCCGTGGCCGAACTCGCCAGCCATGAGCTGCTTGCCGTACTCGGTGGCGCCGGTGCCGAGGTCGACGAGCAGCCGGGCGCCGGCGTTCGAGACCAGCTCGATCGAGGTCGTGTTGCCGCCGTAGCGCAGGAAGTCGGTCCCGCACATCGCGAACGACCCACGCACCCCCCAGAAGCGCAGCTTCACGCGGCGCCTCGCCAGGCGCCGACCCCCAGCACCATGCCCTCGCACGCGGTGACGACGTCGACGCCGCGCTCGGCACCCAGCGCCCGGTAGCGGGCGGCGATCTCGTCCATCATGTCGTCCGTGTGGGACGGCGCGTGGTGGTAGAGGATGAGGCGGCGCACCCCGTTGCCGGCGACGATGTCGAGCGCCTGGTCGGGCGTCGAGTGGCCGTAGTGGGGGAACCGCGCGTACTCCTCGGGGAGGAAGTGGGTGTCGTAGATGACGGTGTCGCAGCCGTGGATCGCGGCGACGAGGTCGTGGTGCATGCGGTCGAGCGCGCGCCGATCGTCGTCGGTGAGCGGCTCGAGGCCGCGCAGGAAGTGCTGCTTGTGGTGGACCTCGTGGAACGGCGCGGTGTCGGCGACGTAGGCGACGCTGGTGCCGTCGGCGTCGCAGCGGTAGCCGACCGAGCCGTACGGGTGGTTGAGCGCGATCGGCAGCACCTTGATCTCGCCGAACGTCATCACCTGGCCGGGCGCGACCTCGTGGAACTCGAACTCGGCCGGCACCGCCGACAGCGGCATCGGGAAGAACTCGTGACGGGTGATGCCGCCGATCACCTGCTGCAGCTCGTCGGCGGCGGTGAGCAGCGCATAGACATGGATGCGGGTGCCGGGGACGTACGCCGGCTCGAAGAACGGCAGGCCCTGGATGTGGTCCCAGTGGACGTGCGAGAGCAGGATGTGGTGGACGCCGGCGACGCCGCGCGCCTCGCGGGCGAGCTTCTGACCGAGCGCGCGCAGGCCGGTGCCCGCGTCGAGCACCAGCGACGTGCCGGACGCCGCGCGGACCTCGACGCACGACGTCTGGCCGCCGTAGCGCACGGTCTCGCGACCGGGCACCGGGTAGCTGCCCCGGACGCCCCAGAAGGTGATCTCCATCCTTGGAAATTCTAACCGCTCTCGCCGGCCCGCGATACTTCTGGGCCGGGCGGATCCCCGCACGGCGCCCGTCGGCCCGCCCGCGCGGGGGCCGCGCTCACCACGGCTCGCGGCCGCCGATGCCGCGATGGACGTCCGCCACCACTGACTACCTTCGTGCCGGCGATGGTCGCGGCACGGCGAACGCCGCACGCCTCGATCGGGCCACGCATGGCGCCCCTTGGCCGCCACACCGCAACGTCGTAGGATGACTTCGGAGGGATGCCCACGCCGCGCAGGACCTCGCCAACGTCACCGCGGAGGCCGTCGAGGTTCCGACCGGTCCCGACGGCCTCGACGCCGACGACCTCAGCGACCTCCTCGACGTGCCCCGTGTCCTCCATCGACCGTTCTTGCTCCCTCGCAGTCGCGCTCGCGGCAACCAGCAGCTCATGAGCTGGATGGTCGGCAAGAGCGACCCGTGAGCGCGCGGCCCGCCGATCCGCTCATCTTCCACATCACGCACGTCGACAACCTCGCCGGCATCGTCCGCGAGGGCGGCCTGTGGTGCGATCGCCAGCGGATCGCGCGCGGCCTCGGCAGCACCAACATCGGGCACCGGCACATCAAGGAGCGCCGCCTCGCGCGTGTGGTGACGACGCGCTCGGGCGGTGCGCTCGGCGACTACGTCCCGTTCAACTTCTGCGCGCGCTCGGTGATGCTCTACGCGATCCATCGCGGCCACCCGGACTACGGGGGCGGGCAAGAGCCGATCGTGCACCTCGTCAGCACCGTCAGCCGCGCGACGACGCTCGGCCGCGCGTGGGCGTTCACGGACCGCCACGCCGAGCTCGGTCATGCGCTCCACTTCGACGACCTGGAAGCGCTCGACGAGGTCCCGTGGGCGGTGATGGGGCGCACGTACTGGTCCGACGTGAAGGAGGAGCGGCAGGCCGAGTTCCTCGTCCGCGACTTCTTTCCCTGGGAGGCGGTGAGCGCGATCCATGTCATGTGCGAACCGATCCTCGATCGGGTCGCTCGCGCGATCGCCGTCGCCGCTCACCAGCCGCCCGTCGTCGTCAGCCGCGGATGGTACGACTGAGCCTCGTGATGCCGATCGAGCGAGGACAGGGCAACCTGCTGGAAGCAGACGTCGACGCGCTCGTCAACACGGTCAACACCGAGGGCGTGATGGGCAAGGGCCTCGCTCTGCAGTTTCGGAAGGCCTTCCCGGACGCCTTCCGATCGTACGAGGTCGCCTGCAAGGCCGGGACGGTGCGAGTCGGACAGATGCACGTCGTGCAGCGGCTCGCGTCACCCCGCTTCATCATCAACTTCCCGACGAAGAAGCACTGGCGCCAGCCCTCGCAGCTCAGCTACGTGCGCGACGGACTGCGAGATCTCGTCGCGCGGGTGCGCGAGCTCGCGATCGGCTCCATCGCGGTCCCGCCGCTCGGCTGCGGCAACGGAGGGCTCGCCTGGGCCGACGTCAAGCCGCTCATCCTTGCGGCCTTCGCGGAGGTGCCGGACGTCAGGCTCGTGCTCTTCGAGCCGGAGGGCGCGCCCGCGCCGACCAAGGTCATCGATCGGCGCGCGCGGCCCGCGATGACCGCGGGGCGCGCAGCGGTGCTGGCGCTGATGGGCCGTTACGTCGAGACCGGCTACGACTACCGGCTCTCGCTCCTCGAGGTGCAGAAGCTCGCCTACTTCCTGCAGTCGGAGGGCGAGGATCTCCGGCTGGAGTATCGCCCGCACCACTTCGGTCCGTACGCCGACAATCTGCGGAAGGCGCTGCGCAACATGGAGGGGCACTACACGCGCGGCCTCGGTGATGGACGGAACAGTCCGGACACCCCCCTCGAGCTCCTGCCCGGCGCCGTCGACGAGGCCCGGGAATTCCTGCGCGACCTGCCCGAGAGCCGTTCGCGCGTCGACCGCGTCATGCGGCTCATCGACGGCTTCGAGTCGCCGCTCGGCATGGAGCTGCTGGCGACCGTCCACTGGGTCATGCAGCACGGCGCGCGCGCCGACGATGCCGACGACGTGATCGCCCGGGTTCACGCATGGAGCGACCGCAAGCGCTCGACGATGAAGGATGGCCAGATCCGTGCCGCCTGGCGGCATCTGCGAGAGCCCGCCGTAGCAGCCCATTGAACGGGAGCGCGCCGCCGCAGGTGGAAACACCGTCGCGACGGCGCCAGGGACCTCGGCCCATGGATGGCCGACGTCGGTGGTCCAGGAGGAGGCGGCGCAGCCGGTTGCTCCATCCCGAGAATTTTCAAGCGGCGACGCCCGGGGGGCGCGCCTTCCGTACCGGTCGCCTTCCGCCTACCAGGGGTCGTGGCCGCGGACCGCGAGCTAGACGTCGGCGACGGCCTCGCCCGACGCGCCGTCACCAGGGGTCGTGGCCGCGGACCGCGAGCTGCACGTCGGCGACCACGGCGAAATGATCCGAAGGCCAGACGCCGTCGGTCGGCTGGTCGAGCGCGAGCCAGGCGGCGAGCGGCTCGCCGCGCAGGTGGCGGTCCGGCCCCCGGACATAGATGTAGTCGATGCGGCGCGACGGCTCGCGCGTGCGCAGCGCGTACGTGTTGCGGCGATCGTAGGTGTGGCCGGGGCCGCGCGGCGCCGCGGCGTCGCCGTGGCCCTCGGTCGCGGCCCAGGCGTCGGCGAAGTAGACCGACTCGCCGCCGAGCGTGCACAGGCCGCGCAGGAAGCGCATCTCGTCGGCGTCGGGGTCGGCGTTGAAGTCGCCGAGCAGGACCGGCGGCGGTAGGTCGATCGGCGCCAGGGCGCGCACGTGCTCGGCGAGCGCGCGCACCTGCGTGCAGCGGACGTGGCCGAGGTGGAGCTGGTGGGTGAGGTGGGTGACGAAGACGGGCACCGGGCCGCCCGGCACGTCGACGCGCGCGAACGCGACGGTGCGGGTGTCGAGGCCGGGCGGCGCGGGCAGCGGCAGGATCGCCGGGTCGCGCAGCGGATGGCGGCTCACGATCGCGTTGCCGAAGGTGAGGCCGCCGCCGACCTCCCACGCCGGCGCGTGGTGGACGTGCCAGCCGGCGGGCGCGACCTCGTCGGCCTGGCTCGGGTGGCCCGGGAAGCCGAGCACCTCCTGCAGCCCGATGACGTCGGCGTCGAGCGCGGCCAGGCCGGCGCGGATGAGCGGCAGCCGCTGCGCCCACGGCCCCTGGCGGTTCCACAGGTTGAACGTCGCGACCCGGAGGCGCTGCACGCCGCGCAGTATGCGCGCGCGGAGCGGCGGCCGATGGCGGGCCCGGTGTAAAAACGCGCGATGGCTCGACGCGAGGCGCGCGCGCAGGCAAGCAAGGCGGCGGCTGGCGCGCGGGTGCTGGTGATGGGCGCGGGGGGCATCGGCGGCATCGTGGCGGGGTCGCTGGCGGCGGTCGGCGTCGACGTCGTCGCGGTGTCGACGAACGCCGAGATCCGCGAGGCGGTGGCGCGCGACGGCTTCCGCCTGCACGACGAGGGCCGCGAGCGGCGCGTGCCGGGACGGATCGAGGCCGCGCCGCCGGCGGGCGAGCGGTTCGACGTCGTCGTGCTCGCGACCCAGCCGCCGCAGGTCGAGGACGCGGCGCGCACCGCCCTGCCCGCGCTCGCCGACGGCGGCGTGATGGTGGTGCTGCAGAACGGGCTGTGCGAGGCGCGGGTGGCGCGCCTCGTCGGCGAGCCGCGCGTGATCGGCGCGATCGTCGCCTGGGGCGCGTCGATGCCGTCGCCGGGCCGCTACGACCGCACCGCCGCCGGCGGCTTCACGATCGGCCGGCTGTCCGGCGCGCCGGACGAGGCCTGCCGGCGGGTCGCCGACCTGCTCGAGGCGGTCGGCCCGACCACGCTCACCGACAACCTGTGGGGCGCGCGCTGGAGCAAGCTCGCCCTCAACTGCGCGATCTCGTCGCTCGGCACCATCGCGGGCGAGCGGCTCGGCCCGCTCGTGCGCGTACGTCGCTACCGCCGCCTCGCGCTCGAGATCATGACCGAGGCGGTCGCGGTCGCGCGCCGCGAAGGCGTGAAGCTGGAGAAGGTCGCCGGCACGCTCGACCTCGAGTGGGTCGCCTTGACCGACGCCGAGCGGACCGCGCGCGGCTCGGCCGGCCTGACCGCCAAGCACGCGCTCCTGCTGGCGGTCGGCCTCCGCTACCGCCGCATGCGCTCGTCGATGCTGGCGGCGATCGAGCGCGGCCGCGTCCCCGCCGTCGACTTCCTGAACGGCGAGATCGCCGAGCGTGCGCGGGCCGCCGGCGTGACCGCGCCGCTCAACGCCCGCGTCGTCGAGCTCGTCCACGCGATCGCCGCCGGCCGCGAGACGTCGAGCCGCGCCCTCCTCGACCGCCTCTTCGACGAGACCCGCTGACGTAGCCGCGCGCAAGCGACGCAGCTCGACCTGGCTCGACGACGTCAGCCGATGTCCACGCCGGCCCGACGACGCACCGACGGCATTTCGGGCTACGCTGCCCGCACGCATGCTGGGACCCAAGGCTTCGTACGACCTCGCGCTCCTTCCCGGTGACGGCATCGGCGCCGAGGTGGCGGCGGATGCCCGCGCGCTCATCGACGCCGTCGCCGGCCGCATCGGCGTCGGCCTCCGCATCGACGAGATCCCGTGCGGCGGCCGCTACTACCTGCAGCACGGCAGCCGCGACTGGCCCGAGGACGGCGAGGAGCGCTGCAAGGCCGCCGACGTCATCCTGCTCGGCGCCGTCGGCTGGAACCACGCCGACGGCCGCATGGTGACGATGGCCGACGGCAAGATGGCCGGCTGGTCGCCGGTGATCGGCAACCGCGTGCGGCTGAACCTCTACGCCAACATCCGGCCGATCCGCCTGCTCAAGGGGATCAAGCACGGGCTGTCGGGCCGCTACGCGCAGGTCTGGGAGCCGGGCATGGTCGATCTGATCATCGTCCGCGAGAACACCGAGGGCCTCTACAGCGGCATCGGCGGCGTGGTCGGCGACGCCGCGATCGACACCCGCGTCATCACCCGCGCGGCCTCGCGGCGGGTGATCCGCAAGGCGTTCGAGCTGTGCCGCGCGCGCGGCACCGGCGCCCCGCTCGACGGCAAGAAGCGCGTCACCTGCGTCGTGAAGAACAACGTGCTCAAGGGCTGCGTGCTCTTCCACGAGGTCTTCCGCGAGATCGGCGCCGAGTTCCCCGACATCGAGAAGGACGTCGCGATCGTCGACTCGTTCGGCATGTTCCTGTTGACCAAGCCGGAGTTCTACGACGTCGTCGTCACGACCAACATGTTCGGCGACATCATGACCGACCTCGGCGCGGTGCTGCAGGGCGGCATGGGCATGGCGGTCGGCTGCAACGTCGGCGACGACCACGCGATGTTCGAGCCGATCCACGGCTCGGCGCCGCCGCTCGCCGGCCGCGACGTCGCCAACCCGCTGGCGATGATGCTCGCGACCGCCGAGGCCTTGCAGTGGCTGGGGCGGCGGCGCGGCGATCACCGCCTCGTGCAGGGCGGCCGCGCGATCGACGACGCGGTGGCCGCCGTGGTCGCGCGCGGCAAGCCGCTGACCACCGACCTCGTCGGCCCCGAGCGGGCTTCGCCGCGGTCGGTGGTGTCGGCGGCGGTCCGCACCGAGGCGCTCGCCCGGCTCGCCGGCCCGGCCGCGTAGCCGGCGTCACCCACGGCCGCCGAGGAGGTTGCGCCCGCGCGCCGGCCCCGGAACAATGCGCCCATGCGGATCCACCTGGCAGGGACGATCGGGCTGGCGGCCCTGGCGGCGCTGGCGGCGTGCAACGAGGGGCGGAGCGGCGCCAACAGCAAGGTGCAGTTCACGCCGCTCAACTGCGGCAACCTGCTGCTCGGCTGCAGCTTCGACAAGTCGCTCGGGCTGTGGGCGGACACCGACGTCCAGATCCAGGGCATCGACGGCTATCCGACCGCCGGGCTCGATCTGCGGAGCGGCGACACGTCGGTCCTGACGGTCTCGCGCGTCGAGGACCAGGCCAACGTGCCGACCTGGAAGATCAACGGCGCCGGCGAGGGCGTCGCCGAGCTGGGCGCCTACGACGGCTCGGACGAGGTCGACTTCATCGAGGTCGGCGTGCGCGCGGCCGAGCGGCTCGAGCTCCAGCACGTGCTCGGCAACGCGGTCGGCCCGACCGTCGAGGACGGCGTCGAGACGTACACGGTCAACGCCGAGCAGCCGGTGTCGCTGCAGGCGCGCATGATCGTCGACGAGTCGGCGCTCCTGATCGGCCGGACGAGCTACACGGTCACGGTGCCGGCCGGCTCGCGGCTGCTCGACTCCGAGCTCGACGGCAGCGACCGCGAGCAGGGCTACCTCTACGTGTCGCCGCCGGCCGGCGTCTACCCGTTCAGCTTCGAGCTGGCGGTCGCGCCGCAGGTGAAGATCGACGCGGTGCTGAAGGCCGAGTAGCGCGCGGCTCACGGGGTTGGCCAGGATGCCGACCCTCTCGTCGATCGATCGGCCTCGGGGGGACCCGAGCCCGAGCTCCACGGAACGACCCCGGCCCGAGCTGCGCTCGGGGCCTTCAGCGGGCGCCGTCGTTGCCGCCGCCGTGATCGTCGGGCGCGGCCCGGGTGAGGTCGAAGTCGACGAAGCCGATCGGGTCGGAGCCGAACACGCTGGCGACCGTCGTGCGGTCGGTGGCCGGCCCGGCGTAGTCGGCGGCCGCGGTCTGCTCGACGACGCGCATGCTGATCGGCAGCGTGCCCACGTTCGCGAGCGCCTCGTGGCAGGTGACGACGCTCGCCACCGCGGTGCAGGCGGCGGTGCCCTGGTCGCCGGTCAGCGTCACCTCGGCGTCGCCGGC
>DASZXE010000632.1:0-3508 GCA_035546475.1 Kofleriaceae bacterium | reverse complement strand
CGTCGGGAAGGTCGATGGGCATGGTGCGGTCCGGTTGCGCTCGGGCTCAAGGCGGCGTGGGCTGGCGGGCCCGATCGTGGACGTCGTCGGCGCGGACCCGCGCCCCGTACGCGCGCGCCGTGTCGAGCAGTGTGTCGAGCGCGAAGCGGCGCTGGAGCTCGGGCGGCAGCTCGGCGAAGGCGACGTCGTGGTCGCCGAGGCGTAGCCTGGTCAGGCCCGCGCGGAACAGCTCGATGAGCTGCGCGGCGCGCTGGTACTCGATCGTGAGGTTGGTGCGCATGACGCCCTGCGCGTCCGTCGACAGGATGGTGTCGACACCATGGTACAGGTTGCTGAGCAGCGGGTGCTCTTGCGCCGAGGTGACCGAGCGCGTGGCGAGGTTGCTGCCCACGTTGGCCTCGACGACGATGCCGAGCCGGGCGATGCGCTGGAGTTGCTCGGGCGTCGCGTGGGTGGCGTGGCCGAGCCGCACGACGACGCCGTCGGCGGGACCATGGTAGCCGGCGGCCTCCAGGGCGCCGAGCGTGCGCTCCAGGTTGGCGCGCGCGACCTCGACGTGGGCACCGGTCCCGGCAGGATCGTAGCCCTCGCCGACGTGTGGACGGAGCACGAGGGGTCGGCCGCGCTGCTTGCCGGCTGCCTCGAGGAGACGGACGAGGCTCGCGAGGTTGTCGGCGCCGCCCTCGGTGAACGCCTGCGCCTCGGGGCCGGCGATGTCGATGCCCATGACGTCGGCGCGCGCGAGCACGCGCTCGAGCGTCGCGAGGTCCGTCGGCGTGAGCGGCTTGCCGCTCAGCACCTTGTCCGTCGACAGCATGGCGAGGAAGCGCAGGTCGGAATCCTTGCCTTCGGCAGCGAGCTCGGCGTGAACGTCGGCCATCGTCTTCGCGTCGAAGCGGCGATCGAGCTTGCTGACGCTGACCGACTGCTCGGAGTAGGTGACACCCTGGTCGTGGAGCGCCTCGATGGTGTCCTTCGCGAAGTTCTTGAAGGGGCCGCCGCCGGGGTCGATCACGGCCTGCACGAGCAGGTCGCGGAGGTCGTACGTGTGGTCGAACGGCACCTCGGTCGAAGCGGCGAGGGTCGCTTCCAGTGCTCGCCGCGCTCGGGCCTCGACGGCGGTCCCGGGCAGGTCGGGCCCGACATTGGCCACGTCGGCACGGGCGAAGGCGAGCTCCGTCATCACGGTCTGCTTGACGGTGCGGACGAGCGACCCGTCGCCGGCGGCCTTCCAGAACTGTGGATCGTTGACGATCTGCCAGGTGCGATCGAGGGCAGCGCGGGCGCTGCCGTTGCCGACACGGTCGATGAAGTAGTCGGCCGTCGGCACGCCCATCATGTGGTTGTGCGGATCCTGGCCGGTGTCACCGGTGCCGACGCGGCTGCCAGGCCGCGGCGTGTCGACGCGGACGTCGGACATCTCGCTGCGTCCCACAGGTTGCGCGCGCATGCTCCAGCCGGCGAGCTCGGAGCGAGTCATGACCTTGGCGTCGACGCGGAAGCGTTCGATGAGCGGGACCTCGGCGCCCTCTTCTGTCCTCAGCTTCCTCACTGCCTGCTCATAGTCGAAGCCAGCCTCCAAGGGCATCGTTCTCGCGTTGGCTTCGAACTCCGCGCGCACGTGAGCAGGGGTGTCGTCGGCGACGACGATGATCGCATCGATGTCGGTGACAGCGTGGAGCGGCTTGCTCTGGGCTGCGGAGCCGGTGAAGTAGACTTCGGCACCGGGAAACATCGCCACGAACCGCTCTAGGCTGTCGCCGTCGACGAGCTGGCTCGGTCGCTTGGCGATGTCGTCGGGCCCGTCGGCCGAGGCGTGGTGGGTGAACTGCGCTTCGTAGCGCGCGATGGCGTCGGCGCCGAAGCGCTCGACGAGCGAACTGCGGGCGGCGTGCCACGAGGGACCCGTCGGATCGAGGTCGAGCTCGGGGAACGCGGCGCGAAGCTGCTGGCCGAGGTCGACGGCACGCGAGGTGAGCCCGAGGTTGCCGAGCCGCATGACGCGCTCGAGCTGGGCGCGCACCGCCGGCGGCACACCGTCCGGCATGCGGACGCGCGGCTGCTCGCCGTCGAAGGTGATGGCGTCCGGCAGCGACATCCAGCGATCGAACCAGACGCGGAAGGCGGGGTCCGCGAGCAATGCCTGACCGCGAGGGTCCTCCTCGAGCCCGTGGAGCTGCCATTCCCGGACTCGCTCCTGACCGGGCGTGAGCCAGCGTGCATCGAAGTCGGGCGCCTCGTCATCGTGGCGTCCGCCGCCGTTGCGATCGTCGCCGGCGTCTCGATTTCCACCGCCGCCGCCGTTGCGATCGCCGCCGCCGCCGTTGCGATCGCCGCCGCCGCCGTTGCGATCGCCGCCGCCGCCGTGGCGATCGCCGCCGCCGTTGCGATCGCCGCCGCCGCCGTTGCGATCGCCGCCGCCGTTGCGATCGCCGCCGCCGTTGCGATCGCCGCCGCCGCCGTTGCGATCGCCGCCGCCGTCGTGCGGTCCACGTGGCGAAGGACTGCTCTCGTCGGCCGCCGGATGGGCGATGACCGCCAGCTCGGTGTCCGCTAGCGATCCGCCCAGCGCCGCGTCGACCACGGCTCGCTCGCGCGCGAGGTGCTCGCGGAAGCCGTCGGCGAGCCGTCGGGCGGCGGTGAGGTCCGCCGTGGCCTCGACCTCGGTCGCAAGCGGCAGGAGCGGCTTCGCGCGCTCACGGAGGTCGGTGAAGGCGGGGCTACTGACGTCGAGACCACCCGCGGCATCCCCCGCACCGGCTTGCCCGCCGTCGCCCGCACCGACCTTCGCGGCGTCGCCCGTACCGACCTTCGCGGTGTCGCCCGTACCGACCTTCGCGACGTCGGCGATGCCGGCGGGCGCGACCTCGCCGCCGCCGGCGTTCGCGACCTCGCCGCCGCCCGCGTTCGCGGCCTCGCCGCCGCCGGCGTTCGCGACCTCGCCGCCGCCCGCAGGCAGGTGCCGCAGGTGTGCCGCCGCCGGATGGTTCGCCTCCAGGATCGCGTGCACGCGTCCGGAGACCGCGTGGCCGAGGCCGATCGAGGCGCCCTGCACGAGCCACTCGAGGCCCTGCTGGCTGGTGGGATCGACGGCCGGCCCGCCTGCCACGCGCCGCACCGCGTAGTCGATCGCCGAGCCCGCCAGCATCTCGCTCGTCAGCCCCGCCCCGCGTACGCCGATGCGCGCGCCGAGGGCACCGAGCCGCGTCCACTTCGTCGACAACGCGGCGTTCTCGGCCAGCAGCGCATCGATGCCGGCGAAGTGCTTCTGCAGCGCGCCGACCACCGTCATCGCCGACAGGTTCACGAAGGCCATCGTGGCGATCGACGTGCGGTCGCCGCCGAGCAGCTTCTGGCCCGTGACGTTGAGCGAGAGATCGGCGCCGGTGCGCGCGGCGTTCGCGAGCTTCGCCGTGCGCGCGGCGGTCTCTCCGGCCTCGATCTCCGCGGCGGGGTCAGCCGCTGCAGCCGCCTCGGCCCCGTCGATCCCCGCCGCGCCGGTCGCGTC
>DASZXE010000631.1:0-4510 GCA_035546475.1 Kofleriaceae bacterium | reverse complement strand
CACGCGCCGGCGACCACCGCCAGCGCCGCGGCGCCCGCACGATGCCCGGCGCGCGCGAGAGCGGGTCGGCCCACCGGGCGAGCATGGCCGCCCGCGCCCGGCCGCGCGTCGAGGCCCGCGGTCAGCGCGACCGCATGAACGGCGTCAGCAGGCGCTCGACCGGGATCGGCCGGTCGCGCCGCGTCTCCTGCTCGAGGTGGCGGAGGCGCGCCTTCAGCACGTCGGCCAGCGCGACCTCGCCGAGGAAGCCGCCGTGATCGTCGACGATCGGCAGGATCGTCACGTCCGCCGCCGCCATCCGGTAGACGACCGTGCGCAGCGTGTCGTCGAGGTGGACGCGCAGCTCCGGCGACAAGGGCCGGCTGTGGCCCGGCGCCGGCGCCGCCGCCCCGCTGCTCGCGCGCTCCGCCTCCGCCGGGCAGACGTCGCGCACGAACAGCACCTCGAGCGGATCGACCTCGTACTCGCGCGTGATGTGGTAGCCGCGCCGCGCGACCTTCTCGGTCAGGATCGATCGCTTGAGGGTCAGCACGGTGAAGCCGTGCGCGATGACCGCCGCGATCGTGATCGGCACCATCGAGCTCCAGTCGTGGGTGACCTCGGCCGCGAAGATGATGCCGGTCAGCGGCGAGCGCATCGTGCCGCCGAGGATCGCGCCCATGCTGACCAGCGACCAGAAGCCGGGACCCTCGAACGGCAGCACGTGGCCCTCGATCGCGCCGAGCGCGCCGCCGATCATGAGCAGCGGGGCCAGCACGCCGCCGGAGGTGCCCGACCCGAGCGAGAAGGCCCAGATCGCCCACTTGACGGCGACCAGCGCGACGATCGCGCGCAGGCCGTCCTCGCCGGACAGGAGCCCCTGGATCGTGTCGTAGCCGACGCCGAGCGCGCGCGGCTCGACGAGGCCGCCGAGGCCGATCACGAGCCCGCCGATCGCCGGCCACCACATCCAGTGGATCGGCAGCCGGTGGAACAGGTCCTCGAACAGGTAGACGCTGGCGGTCATCGCCATCGACAGCACGCCGGCGCCGAGGCCGCACGCGGCGGCGGCGAGCAGCCCGACCACGCCGAACATCGTCGCGTGGGTCGGCACCGGGAACAGCGGCGGCGCGGGGAACAGGTGGTTGCGCGTCGCCATCGCGGCGGCGGCGGCGAGCGCGACCGGGATGAAGCTGCGCGGCTTCCACTCGAACAGCAGCAGCTCGACGGCGAGCAGGGTCGCGGCGATCGGCGTGCCGAAGGTGGCGGCCATGCCGCCGGCGGCACCGGCGACCAGCAGCGTCTTGCGCTCGGCGGCGGTCAGGTGGAAGACCTGCGCGACCAGCGAGCCGAAGGCGCCGCCGGTCATGATGATCGGGCCCTCGGCGCCGAACGGCCCGCCGGAGCCGATCGAGATCGCCGACGACAGCGGCTTCAGGAACGCGACCCGCGGCTCGACGCGGCTGCCGCGCAGCATGATCGACTCGAGCGCCTCGGGGATGCCGTGGCCGCGGATGCGCTCCGAGCCGAAGCGCGCCATGAGGCCGATGATCAGCGCGCCGAGGACCGGCACGATGATGACGCCGGCGCCCAGGTGGTGACCGGCGGGCGACACCATGTCGGTGCCCCACCGCTGGAAGAAGAAGAGGTTGGTGAAGACCGCGATCAGCTTGATGAGCGCGAGCGCGACGAAGCCGGCGAGGACGCCGATGCCGATCGCCAGGAGCGCGATCGGGATCATGCGCGGCCCGGCGGTGAAGTCGCCGAGCGAGCTCCACGGACCGGCGGCGGAGCGGGTCGGGTTGGTCGTCATGGCCGCCCCCGCAGCGCGCGGCGCAGGGAGGCGACCAGCGCCGGGCCGGCGGACGCCAGCTCGAGCTGGTGCTCGATCGACAGGCGGGCGAGCAGCGCGCGGCCCCGGGCGGTGATCGCCAGCCGCGTCTGCCGGCGGTCCTCGCTCGCGCGGGTGCGGCGGACGAGGCCGCGGCGCTGGAGGCGATCGACCAGCTCGACCACCGTGTGGTGGCGGAGCAGCAGGCGCTCGGCGAGGGCGCCGACCGTGGGCGCCACGTCGGCGGGCAGCCCGCGGAGGGCGAGCAGGAGCTGGTGCTGGCGGGGCTCGAGGCCGATCGCGCGGGCGCGCTCCTCGGAGAACGCCAGGAAGCGCCGGAGCTGGTGGCGGAAGTCGGCGAGCGCGACGTAGTCGCGGTCGGCCAGGTCGTGTCGTGGCATCGCGGACGAGATATATCGTGAAACGATACATCTGGCGAGGCGGTGGGCCGGCCGGCTCGCGAGCGCGCGGCGCCGCGACGGTTCGCCGCTCGGGCCGGGCCGGGTCTCGCCGGGATCCCGGAGCCGGGAGCCGGGAGCCCGCCAGCCGGGCGCCGGCCGCCGGCCCGGTGCCGCCCCCGCGTCGGTCGCGCCCACGATTTCGACCGCCGCCGGCCGCCGCCCGGACCGCCCGGCGCCCGGACGCGATACCCTCGCCGCCGTGGACGAGGGCGACGACCCGCTGACGGGTGACGAGCTGCTGAGGGCGATGTTCGAGTCGTCGGGGCTCGGCATCGCGCTCGTCGGCGAGGACGGCCGCCCGCGCCGTGCGAACCCGGCGCTCCAGCGGATGCTCGGCTACAGCGAGGCCGAGCTGGTGACGATGACGTTCGCGGAGTTCACCCACCCGGACGACGTCGCCCAGGACCGCGCGCTCTTCCTCGAGCTGATCGCCGGCCTGCGCTCCAGCTACCGGCTCGAGAAGCGCTACGTCGCCCGCGGCGGGCGCGTCGTGTGGGGACGGCTGACCGCGACCGTGCACCGCCGCCCCGAGCACGGCGAGCTGATCGGCATCGGCATGGTCGAGGACGTCACCGCCGCCCGCGCCGCCGAGGAGGACGCGCGGCGATCCGGCGAGCGCCTCGACCTCGCGCTCGCCGCCGCCGGCATGGGCGTGTGGGAGCGCGACCTCGCCACCGACGAGGTGCGGTGGTCGGCGCACCTCGCGCGGCTGGTCGGCCTCGACCACGAGCTGGTCGGCCGCTACCGCGACTTCGCCGACATGGTCCATCCCGACGACGACCGCGAGGTCGACACCTTCATCAACACCATCGTGCACGACGAGCTGCCGCGCACGATCGAGTTCCGCATGCGGCGTCCCGACGGGAGCTGGCGGCCGGTGGCGGCGACCGGCCGCGCGCTGCTCGGCCCCGACGGCACGCCGCGGCGGCTGGTCGGCGTCGTCATGGACATCACCGCCCGCCGCGCGCTCGAGGCCGGCCTCCAGCAGGCGCAGAAGCTGGAGACGCTCGGGCAGATCGCCGGCGGCGTCGCCCACGATCTCAACAACGTGCTGTTCGTCGTGTCGAGCTCGTGCGCGCTCCTGCGGCGATCGCTGACCGACCGCGGGCAGCGCGAGCTGCTCGGCGAGATCGACGACGCCGCGAGCCGCGCCGCCGCGCTGGTCCGCCAGCTCCTCGCCTTCAGCCGGCGCGAGGAGTTCCACCCGGCGGCCGTCGAGCTCGACGCGCTGGTCGGGCGCCTGCGGCCGATGCTCGAGCGGGTGGTCGGGCGATCCATCACGGTGCGCAGCCAGCTCGGCGCCGGCGCGACGCGGGTGTGGGCCGACGCGACCCAGCTCGAGCAGCTCGTCATGAACCTGGTCGTCAACGCGCGCGACGCGATGCCGGGCGGCGGCACCGTGACGATCGCCACGTCGGCGGCCGGTGAGGGCGACGCGCTGATCGTCGTCGAGGACACCGGCCCCGGCATCCCGCCCACGCTGCGCGAGCGCGTCTTCGAGCCGTTCTTCACGACGAAGGGGCCGGAGCGCGGCACCGGCCTCGGCCTCGCGGTCGTGCGCGCGGTCGCGCGGCAGTGGCGCGGCGACGTCACCGTCGACGGCCCGCCCGAGGGCGGCGCGGTCTTCCGCGTCCGCTTCCCGCGGTTCGATCCCGTACACTGACCGCTGGTGCCGCCGCAGCAGCTCTCGCACTACCGCATCGTCGGCCAGCTCGGCCGCGGCGCGATGGGGGAGGTCTACCGCGCGGTCGATCAGCGGCTCGGCCGCGAGGTGGCGCTGAAGGTGCTGCCGCGCGAGGTCGAGGGCGACGCTGGCTGGCAGGCGCGGCTGCTGCGCGAGGCGCAGGCGGCGAGCGCGCTCAACCATCCGGGCATCGTCACGCTGCACGACATCGGCAGCGCCGACGGGCGGACGTTCCTCGTCATGGAGCTCGTCGACGGCGAGCCGGCCGGCAAGCTCGCGCGCCGCGGCGTCGAGTGGCGGCGAGCGGCCGAGATCGTCGCCGACGTCGCCGGCGCGCTCGCGGCCGCGCACGCGCTCGGCATCCTCCACCGCGACATCAAGTCCGACAACCTGATGGTGCTGCGCGGCGGCCAGGTGAAGGTGCTCGACTTCGGGCTGGCGAAGGCGATGCTCGCCAGCGAGGACGCGGCGCCGGCGATCCCGGACGTCGCCGCGGGCGACGGCGACGGGGACGTCGCGGCCGGGCTGGCGGCGACGGCGGCGCCGGTCAACGCC
>DASZXE010000630.1:0-8564 GCA_035546475.1 Kofleriaceae bacterium | reverse complement strand
AGGGGCTCGCCGGCGCCGTCGCGGTCGCCGAGCGGGCGAACTTGCTGACGCCGCCCGCGCTGGTCGCGCCGCCCAATCCGCCGCAGGCCGCGGCTGTCGCTCTCCCGGATCCGACGCCCGCCGATCCGGCCGATCCCGATGGCGATCCCGACGGCGTCGCCGGCGGCGTGGCCGGTGGGGTCGTCGGCGGCGTCGTCGGTGGGGTCGTCGGTGGCATGGGCGCCGACCCGCCGGCCGCCGCCGCGCCGGGCCCGATCACCGTCCAGCTCACCAGCGACCTCGACGATCTCGACGGCGACGTCGCCGACCACGCCATCGACATCCTGCGCGCGCTCGCCGAGCGCTGCCGCCGCCTCGCGATCGACGACGGCACCATGGACGGCCCGGTCACCGCCACCATCAGCCTCACCGGCCGCCGCTCCGGGACGGTCTCGCTGCGCAGCAGCGACGCCGGGCCCCTCACCGCGTGCCTCGACGCCACCCGGCTGCGCGACGACGTGCCGCCCGGCACCACGCTCACCTTCGAGGTGATCGTCCCGGCGCCCTGAGCGCCGCGCCCGCGCCCGCCCGCGCCCACGCCAGCCCGCGTCAGTCGGGCCGGCCCCGCGATGCGAGCATCTCGATCAGGTCCATCTTCGTCAGCAGCGCCAGCACGCGTCGCTCGCCGTCGACGACCAGCGCGACCTCGCCGCGCTCGAAGATCGCCGGCAGCTCGCTCGACGACGCGTGCATCGCCACCGTCGACACCTTGCGCACCATCACCTCGGCGACGATCGTCTCGGCCTGCACGCGGCCGCTCACCAGCGCGTGCAGCAGATCCGACTCGGTGATGATGCCGGCCAGCTTGCCCTGGTCGAGCACCGGGAGCTGCGAGATGCCGTGCTGCTTGAACAGCTCGGTCGCGTGGCCGACCGAGTCGTCGACCTTGACCGTCAGCACCTCGCGCTTGCCGAGCGCGCGCACGACGTCGCCGATCGTGCCGACCTCCCAGTCCGCCTTGAGGAAGCCCTGCTGGCGCATCCACCGGTCGTCGACGAACTTGCTCAGGTAGTTGCGGATCGAGTCGGGCAGGATGACGACGATGCGCGCGCCCGGCTTCGCGTCGCGCGCGACCTGCATCGCGGCCCACACCGCCGCGCCCGACGAGCCGCCGACCAGCAGGCCCTCCTGGCGGATGAGCTGGCGCGCGATGCGGAACGAGTCGCGGTCGTTCGTCTTGATCCAGCGATCGACCAGCGAGCGGTCGAGCACGTCGGGGATGAAGTCGTAGCCGATGCCCTCGACCTTGTAGCTCTTGATCTCGCCGGGACCGGCGAGGATCGAGCCCTCCGGATCGACGCCGACGATCTGGACGTCCGGCAGCTCCGCCTTGATGACGCGCGCGATGCCGGTGAGCGTGCCGCCGGTGCCCGCGGTCATGACGACCGCGTCGAGCTGGCCGCCGGTCTGCGCGATGATCTCGCGCGCGGTGCCCTCGGAGTGGGCGTTCGGGTTCGACGGGTTCGCGTACTGATCGAGGATGTGCGAGCCGGGGATGACCTCCTGCAGCCGGCGGGCGACGCCGATGTGGCTGTCCGGCGAGTCCCAGGCCGCCTCGGTCGGCGTGCGGATGATCTCGGCGCCGAGCGCCTCGAGGACCACCTGCTTCTCCTGGCTCATCTTCTCCGGCATCGTGATGATCATCCGGTAGCCGCGCACCGCGGCGGCGATCGCGAGGCCGATGCCGGTGTTGCCGGACGTCGGCTCGATCAGCGTGTCGCCCGGCTTGATGCGGCCGCTCTTCTCGGCGTCGAGCAGCATGCGGACCCCGATGCGGTCCTTCACCGAGCCGCCGGGGTTCATGAACTCGCACTTGCCGAGGATCTCGCCGGGCAGGCCGCGGCCGATGGCGCCGAGCCGGACCATCGGGGTCTCGCCGACAGCGTCGAGGATCGAGTCGAGGACGTGATCGCGCGTGCTCATGGGCGCGGAATACCACGGCGCGCGGGGCTGGCGCGGCGGCGGCGCGGCGCCTTCGTTGCCGTCGCGTGGACGTCCCGTCACCGACGCGCGCTCACCTCGCTCGATGGTGTCGGCCCCCCGTCCGAGCGTCGCGCGCTGCGCCGCGCTGGCGCTCGCGCTCGCCGGGTGCAGCAGGCCCGCCGACGACGCCCGCACCGCCTTCCTCGTCGACGCGATCACCGCCGACAACCTGGTGTGGCTGGCGCGCGAGCCCGACGCGCTCGCCGGCAAGTACCGCACGATGGCGACGCGCGAGTTCGACTTCTTCCGCGGCACCGCGGCGATCTACTGGCGCGACGCGACCGAGGGCGGACCGGTGCCGGCGGGCACCGCGTTCGGCGACGACGCGTCGGCGTGGCTGTGGCTCGTCGGCGATCCGCACCTCGAGAACCTCGGCACCTTCCGCGGCGCCGACGGCGTGATCGCGCTCGACTGGAACGACCTCGACGCCGCCACCGTCGGGCCGTGGTGGCTGGACCTCCGGCGGCTCGCGGTCGGGCTGGCGATCGCGTCGGACGAGCTGGCCCTCGGTGACGGCGGCGATCGCGTGCTCGTCGAGGCCGCGGTGCGGGCCTACGTCGAGGAGATCGAGCGGATCGACGCCGGCGGCGCGCGGCGGCTCGAGGGGGCGGAGGCCGGCGACGCGGTCGCGAAGCTGATCGACCAGGCCGCGCGCGAGGGTGCGGACGAGACGATGCTGGCGACCTACACGCGGCTCGACGGCGGGCGGCGGACGATGTTCCTCGGCGACGTCGAGCCGCCGCGCGCCGACGGCGTCTGGCTCGACACGACGGTCGCGGCGAGCGCGGGCGAGAACGCGGCGGTGCGGGCCGCGATCGCGAGCTGGCGGCCGACGGCGCTGGCCGGCCTGTCGATCGACGAGGCGGCGGTCAAGGGCGTGAGCCGGCGGCTCGGCGCCGGCGTCGCGAGCTATCCGGTGCCGCGCTACTACGCGCTGCTCGAGGGCCCGACGACCGGCACGGGCGACGACGTCCTCGTCGAGCTGAAGGAGGCGACCGATCCGCCGCCGCTCGCCGCGAGCGTGCCGCCGGGGCTGCTGGTCTTCGCGAGCGCGGCCGAGCGGGTGGTGTCCGGCCAGCGGACGCTCGGCGCGCGCGTCGACGACGATCCGTACCTCGGCCATGGCGAGGTGGCGCCGATCTCGTACCGGGTGCGCGAGCGCACGGGCTACCAGCGCGGCCTCGATCTCGCGGACGTCGCGCACGATCGGTCGGCGGCGGTCGCGCTGGCGACGACGGCCGGCCGCCTGCTCGCCTCGGCGCACGCGTTCGCGCCGGTGCCGGGGGACCGCGGCGGCGCGCGCTGCATCGATCGCATCGCGCCCCGGGTGCGCGGGCGCGCCGACGAGCTGGTCGACGAGACGCGGGCGTTCGCGCTCGCCTACGCGGACGTCGTGCGCGCCGACGCGGCGCGGTTCGCCGCGGCGCTCGCCGAGCGCGGGCCGTGGCTCGGCGCGGAGCCCGGCCGATGACCCGCGCCCTCGCCGCCCTCTTGCTCCTCGCCGCCGCCGCTTCGGCCCGCGCCGACGATCCGGCCGCTCCGGCTCCGGTTCCGGCTCCCGCTCCGGCTCCCGATTTCCGAGCTTCTCCTTCTGCTTCGCCTTCTCCTGCTGCTTCTCCGTCGACGTCTCCGTCGCCGTCTCCGTCGCCTTCTGCGCCTGCTCCTGCTCCATCCGTCCGCGCCCCCGACCTCGCGCTCCACGCCCACGCCGAGCTGATCGCCGCCGGCATCGCCTCCTCCACCGGCGGCCACGGCGATCGCCGCTTCGAGCTCACGCGCGGCGAGGCGACCGCCGCCGCCGTCGCCCACCTCGCCACCGGCGAGCTCACCGTCGAGGCCGTCCGCTCCGCCGCGCCCGGCAGCGCCGCCGGCATCGACGGCGACTCGATCCTCCTCCGCGTCAAGCGCGCCAGCGTCGGGGCCCGCGGCGCGCCCGCGCGCGACCTCGAGCTCGACGCCTCGCTCGGCCTGGTCGCCGATCCGTGGATCGCCGCGCTCGCCGACTTCCCGCTGCGCACGCTCGGCACCAGCGCGGCCGAGGACACCGGGCTGGTCGCCAGCTCCGACCTCGGCCTCACCGCCGGCGCGCGCTACCGCGAGCTCGCCCGGCTCCGCGTCACCATCACCAACGGCGAGGGCGCGCACCAGCCCGAGCGCAACCAGGGCAAGGACACCTCGATCGTCGCCACCGTGCGCGCGCCGCTCGGCCGCCTCGGCACGCTCGAGCTCGACGCCTACGGGCGCGACGGCTCGATCGGCCCCGCCTCGGCGCGCAGCCACCGCGCCGGCGCCGCGCTGGTCTGGCACCACCCGCGCGGCCTCGCCGCCGGCGCCGACGTCGTCCGCGCGTGGGGCATCGGCGATCGCGGCGACCTCACCGGCTGGACCGCCGACGTCTTCGCCGACCTGCCGCTCCGCCACGGCGTCGGCGTCACCGCGCGCTGGGACGACGTCGTGCTCGCCGCGGCCGATCCCGCGGCGGCCGATCCACCCGATCGCATGCGCGTCACCGGCGGCCCGTGGCTCGAGCTCGCCGGCGCGGTGCGCCTCGTCGCCGCCGTGCAGGTCGAGCGCGCGGGCGCCGGCGCGCCGATCGCCGGCGTCCCCGCCGCCACCGACGCCACCCGCTTCCTGCTCGTCGCCCAGGGCAGCTTCTCGACCAGGCCATGACCGCACGCACCTTCACCGCCTTCACCATCCTCGTCGCATCGCTCGACCTCGCGCTCGCCGCCTGCAGCGAGGTCGACTCGGGCGTCGACGCGCCGCCACCCCTCGACGGCGCCTCGCCCGACTCGGCGTTCGAGCACTGCCCGCTCGCGGTCAACGAGGTCGCCGCCGCCGGCGATCCGGAGGACTGGATCGAGCTGCTCAACATCGGCGACGCCTCGATCGATCTCGCCGGCTTCATGTTCTCCGACGAGGCCGACGACCCGGCGCACGCCGCGCCGCTGCCGGCGTCGATGCTCGCGCCCGGCGACCGCCACGTCGAGGAGGTCACCGACGGCGACGAGGGCTTCCAGCTCGGCGCCGCCGACGCGGTCTGGCTCTATCGCGTCGGCACCACCGTCCACTGCGACGGCGTCGTCTGGCGCAGCGGCGACTCCCCGGCCGGCGGCAGCTACAGCCGCATCCCCGACGGTGTCGGCCCCTGGCAGACGACCACGCCCGACACCCGCGGCGTGCCGAACCAGTGACGGCGGGTGACCGGGACGCACCGCGAGCCCCCGCCGACCGACCCGCGTCAGTAGAGCCGCTCGAAGCGGCGCGGCGCCCGCCGCTTGCGCGTGCAGGTGATCGACGCCGACATCAGGCAGATCGACAGCGCGCGCCGCACCCGCCGCGTGCGGTTGCGCCCCGAGCGGTGCCACACGAGGTTGTGCAGCAGCAGGACCTCGCCGGCCCTCGCCGGCAGCGGCAGGACGTCGGCGGCGCGCGGCGCGGTCAGCTCGCCGGGGATCGTGCCGCCCTCCGGCGTCGCCAGCCCGCCGAGGTGGCTGTCGGCGATCACCTCGACGCAGCCGCTCTCGACCGGCGTGTCGTCGAGCGCGAGCCAGATCTGCAGCGTCGGCTGGCCCGACAGCCCCCAGAACAGGCCGCCGTCCTGGTGCCACGGCAGCTCGGTGCCGCCGCCCTGATCGACGCCCGCCTTGGTCCACAGCACGGTGCGCGCGATCGCGACCGGTCCGTCGATCGCCGCCTGCGCGAAGCCGCGCGTCACCGGCCCGAAGATCCACTCGGCGAAGACCGGGTCGCGCTCGAGCCCCTCGATCTTGCGGTACGCGGGCGACGGGCCGACCCAGCCGTCGCCGAAGCGCAGGTCCTCGTAGGCGCCGGTCGGCGAGTCGTGCTGGAAGAAGAGCCCGTCGCGCGGCGCGTCGCCGGCGATCATCGCGTCGGCGCGTGTCCGCAAACCGGACAGCACGCCGTCGGGCGCCGCGGCGTGCGTGCGCGCCCAGCCGTGGCGGACCATCTGTGCGAGGTCGCGGGCCGCGGGGGAAAGGGCCGGTTCGTCGAGCGCCACCAGGCCCCGAGGGTAGCGCGCCGCCCGCGCGCCCGCGATCATTCCGCGGCGGCGCGGCGCCGGCGCTGGAACCGGCCGCGCAGGTACGTCCGCCACGGCGCCAGCTCGAGGTAGACCGGATCGTACGGCCGCTCGGGCGGCGGCACGACGCCGAAGACGAGCGGCCCCTCGGGCTCCGGCCGGAACGTGCCGAACATCCGGTCCCACACCGTCAGCACCGCGCCGTAGTTGTGGAACGGCTCGTCGGGGCGGGTGCCGTGGTGGACGCGGTGGTTGGTCGGCGTCACGAAGACGACGTCGAGGAGGCCGAGCCGCGGCAGCGAGCCGCAGTGCGCGCAGAAGTTCCACGCGCTCGACGCCATGTGCATCGTCGTGATCGACAGCGGATCGAAGCCGGCGAACGCGAGCGGCAGCATGAAGATCCAGTCGACGGCGCCACCGACCCACGAGTTGCGCATCGCGGTGCCGAGGGTGAGCCGCGTCGAGCTGTGGTGGACGTGGTGCGACGCCCACATCCAGCCGACCTCGTGGCTCGCGCGGTGCGACCAGTAGAAGCAGAGCTCGCGCGCGAGGAAGAGCACGAGCCACGACCAGCCGGACGTCATGTCGAAGCGGAGCGGCGTCAGCGCCCACGCGCCGGCGTACGCGCCCGCGGTCAGCGCGCTCCAGCCGATCGCGCAGACGAGGAAGCCGGCGCCGATCATCAGGTTCGTGCGCATCTCGCGGAAGTCGTAGTCGAGGTGGCGCACGCGGCTCACGATCGCCTCGACGACGAACGCCGCCGACATCACGGCCGCGGCGATCCAGATGACCGTCATCCTCGTCATCGCCCGCCCGATGCTAGCGCGTCCGCGCGCCGGACGGTGAGCCGTCGCGGCAGCCGGCCGCCGCGCACGCACCGGGGGCGGCGCGCGGCTCGACGTCGGTGACGTGGCCGCGGGCGTCGAGCGCGATGCGGCAGCAGTCCTCGAACAGCGCGCGGAGCTGGCGGCGGCCGCGCTGCACGCGCGACTTCATGCCCGACACGCTGACGCCGGCGAGCGCGGCGGCCTCGCGCGCGGTCAGCCCCTCCAGCTCGACGAGCGTGACCGCCTCGCGGTACGGCGACGGCAGCCGGGCGACGAAGTCGGCCACGCAGCCGGCGAGCGCGTGCGCGGCATCGTCGGCGTCGTCGACGTCGCCGGCATGGTCGGCGGCGGCGGCGGCGGCGGTGGCGGCCTCGCTGGCGCGCACGCCGACTGCAGCGCGCTCGTCGACACCCTCCGCCGGCACATCCCCGGCGACCAGCGGGTGCCGCGCGCGGGCGCGCCCGTGCTCGGCGATGGCGCTGCGCGCGACCTGGAACAGCCACGCGGCCATCCGCTCGTCGTCGCGCAACGCGCCGAGCCCCCGCTGCGCGCGGACGAAGACGTCCTGCAGCACGTCGTCGACGTCGCCCGGCTGCACGCGGCGCGCGACGAACGGCCGCAGCCGCGACGCGACGTCGCGCCACGGCACCGGCTCGCAGCTCACGGACAGCACGACGGGCCGCAGCAGGCCTGCGCGGGCCGGTGCGCCTCGATCGTCGCCGACGCGACGAAGCGCTCGATCCCCGGCAGCCACGACCCGACGATCTCCGCGCTGCGCTCGATGATCCGGACCTCGACATCGACGAAGCCGCAGGCGGCGAGCATCGCGCGGACGTCGTCGACCGGCGCCGCGCCCGACACGCAGCCGGCGAGCGCCGCCGCCTGGTCCTGCAGCTCGGCGGGGATCGGGCCGGTCGCGACCACGTCGCTGATGACGAGGCGCCCGCCGGGCCGCAGCACGCGGAACGCCTCCGCGAACACCGCCGGCTTGTCGGGCGACAGGTTGACGACGCAGTTCGACAGGATGACGTCGATCGTCGCGTCGGCGACCGGCAGGTGCTCGATCTCGCCGAGGCGGAACTCGACGTTGCTGGCCTCGACCTTGCGCGCGTTGGCGCGGGCGCGGGCGATCATCTCGGGCGTCATGTCGACGCCGATCACGCGGCCGCCGGGGCCGACGCGCCGGGCGGCGAGCAGGCAGTCGAAGCCGCCGCCCGCGCCGAGGTCGAGGACCGTCTCGCCGGGGCGCAGCGCGGCGATCGCGGTCGGGTTGCCGCAGCCGAGGCCGAGGTCGGCCCCGTCGGGCATCCCCTGCGCGTCGTCGGCCGAGTAGCCGAGCGTCCCGGCGGAGCCGCTCGGCCCCGCGCCGCAGCAACCCGGGGCGCAGCCCGCGCCGGCCCGGGCGATGCCTGCATAGTGCTCGCGGACGATCGTCCGCGTCTCGTCTGCCTTCGCGTCGTTCATCGTGACCTCCTGCATGGAAGACGGGGACCCGGCGGGAAGGACGCAACCTATCGCGCGAGGCGCAGGCAGGCGGCGGAGGCCGGGCAGAGCGTTGCGAATTCGGGCGACGCCGCGACCGCCGGCGGCACCGCCGCGCGATCGAACGGCGCGAAGCCGAAGCGCCGGTAGAAGTCGGCGGCGGTGGTGGTCAAGAGGTAGACGTCGTCGAG
>DASZXE010000629.1:0-4564 GCA_035546475.1 Kofleriaceae bacterium | reverse complement strand
GGCGACGTCGATGGGGCCGTCGACGGCGCCGTGGACCTCGACGCCACCCTCGTCGTCCGCGACGTCGCCGCCGGTCAGCGCTTCCGCTTCGCCGGCTTGCCCGGCTTGCCGGCCTTGCGCTCGGCGCCGAGCTTCTCGATGCGGCGGTACGTCAGCGTCCACCGGTCGCCGTGCCGCCTGGCGACGCCCCACACCCGCACGCGCGTCCGCGGCGGCACGACCTCCTCCGTCGCGCGGAAGTTCGCGTAGCCGGCGCCGGCCAGCTTCTGGTGATCCTCGCGGGAGAACGAGCCCGGCACCCGCGGCACCGCGTCGATGCGGCCGCCGTCGAGCTCGAGCTCGAACGGCGCGAAGATCTCGACGTGCCGCAGCGGGCGCACCTGCAGCGACGCCTGCCGGCTCGGCGTCTGGTGCGCCGCCGTGTAGAAGAACGCGACGCACGGCTGGCCCTTGATCGGCGACGCCATCGCCTCGCCATCGCCGAGCCGCACCGCGCCCTCGACGACGAGCTGGCCGGCCTCCAGGTCGTCGAACCGGGTGACCAGCCGCGGGTCCTTGAACAGCTTCTTGATCGAGTCGAGCACGCCCATCGGCCGCGCACTCTAGCCGAACCGCGGCCGTGGCGGCATGCCGCGCCGGTCTGGCCCGGGGAGGTGATCGCGGCTACCCTGGCGACCATGGCGGCCGGTCCCCGCGCGTCGTCCGGATCGGGCCCGGGATGATCGGCGTCGCGCACTGGCTCGACGGGACGGCGGTCACGCTGTGGGGGGCGAAGGTGTCGTGGGCGGAGGCGATCGGCGACGCGAGCGGCATTGCGTGCGTGGCGCTGACGGCGCGGCAGAACGTGTGGAACTGGCCGATCGGGCTCGTCAACAACGTGATGTGGGTGTGGCTGTTCTTCCGCGCGAGGCTGTACGGCGACAGCACGCTGAACGCGTTCTTCTTCGTGCTCGGCTGCTACGGCTGGTGGGCGTGGTCGACCGCCGGCGCAACCGGCGCGCCGGGCGCAACCGGCGCCGCGGTGCGCGTGCGGCGGACGCGGCGCCACGAGTGGCTGGTGCTCGCGGTGCTGGTCGCCCTCGGCACCGCCGGGTGGACCTGGTTCCTCGCCCGCCACACCGACTCGCCGGTGCCGCTCGCCGACGCCAGCGTCGTCACGCTGTCGCTGGCGGCGACCTGGCAGCAGGCGCAGAAGCAGTTCGACATGTGGTGGGTCTGGATCACCGTCGATGTCATCAGCGTGCCGCTGTACGTGAGCCGCGGGCTGTACCCGACCGCGCTCGTCTACGTCGTGTTCGGCGCGCTGTGCGTGGTCGGCCTGCGCGACTGGCGCCGCGAGCTGGCAGCCGCGGAGGCGGAGGCCGAGGCCGGCGCCGAGGACGTCGTCGCGTGACCGCGCGCCACGGCCTGGTGATCGGCAAGTTCTACCCGCCGCACGCCGGCCATCATC
The DNA here is from genome assembly GCA_035546475.1 of Kofleriaceae bacterium. Classification (GTDB taxonomy): domain Bacteria; phylum Myxococcota_A; class Polyangia; order Haliangiales; family Haliangiaceae; genus UBA2376. The sequence goes on along the minus strand of DASZXE010000629.1, from coordinate 3,114 downwards.
ACCTGATCCGCGCGGCGGCCGCCGGCTGCGCGCGGGTGACGGTCGTCGTCATGGCGTCGTCGGTCGAGAGCCTGAGCCTGGCCGACCGCGTGCGCTGGCTGCGCGAGGTCCACGCCGCCGACGCCCACGTGACGATCACCGGCATCGCCGACGATCACCCGGTCGACTACGACAGCGATGCCGCCTGGCGCGCGCACGTCGCGCTCATGCGCGAGGCGACCGGCGCCGTCACCGAGGAGCCGATCGACGCGGTCTTCACGTCGGAGGCGTACGGCGCCGAGCTCGCGCGCCGGTTCGGCGCCCGCCACGTCGCGGTCGATCCCGGCCGCGCGACGCACCCGGTGTCGGGGACGGCGGTGCGCGCCGATCCGGTGCGCCACTGGGACGACCTCGCGGCGCCGGTCCGCGAGCACCTGGCGTGGCGCGTGGTCCTCGTCGGCGCGGAGTCGACCGGCAAGACGACGCTGGCCGCCGAGCTGGCGGCGGCCCTGGCCGCGCGCGGCGGCCCGTTCGCGCGCACGCGGTGGGTGCCGGAGGTCGGCCGCGACGTCACCCTCGCGAAGCTCGCCGCGCTCGGCCCCGACGCGCCCATGGACGCGCTCGTCTGGACCACCGCCGACTTCGTCGACATCGCGCGCGAGCAGGCCGCTCGCGAGGCGGCGGCGGCACGGGCCGGCGGGCCGGTGCTCGTCTGCGACACCGACGCGTTCGCGACCGGCATCTGGCACGAGCGCTACGTGGGGGCGCGCGACGCCGCCGTCGACGCGCTGGGCACCGCCGCGCCGTTCCAGCTCTACCTGCTCACCCACCCCGACGACGTCCCGTTCACGCAGGACGGCGTCCGCGACGGCGAGCACCTGCGCCACTGGATGACCGGCGTCTTCGCCGCCCGCCTCGATGCGGACCGCCGCCGCTGGCAGTGGCTGCGCGGCGATCGCGCCACGCGCCTCGCCCGCGCGGTCGCCGCCGTCGACGGCCTCCTCGCCACCGGCTGGGGCCTCGCCGCGCCGCTCGGCGGATCGCGCCCTCCCGCGTGACGCGCGCCCGCGCGAGCGGGTAGCCTCGGAGGATGTCCAACCGGCGCACCGTGGTGAGCCAGGCGCCCACCAACCCGCGCGCGCCCGCCGGGCCGGCGCCGTTCGATGTCGCCGATCTGTTCCGCGGGCCGCTCGGCGACGTCGAGCCGCGCGCGCCGGGGGCCGTCGCGCTCGACGAGAAGCTGCGGCAGGCCTACTTCTGGATCGTCAACCACGCGATCATCTCGCCGTTCTACGACCTCGAGTTCGTCGACGCCCCGCCGGCGACGTTCACGCTCGGCGCGCAGAAGACGCGGCTCGTGCTGCCGACCGCGCAGAGCTACTCGAGCTACGTGCTGCTGCCGCTGCTCAACCTCGCCGTGCGTCGCCGCTGCCTGCTCGTCGGCGGGCCGGGCCGCGGCAAGACCGTCATCGCGACGCTCCTCGGGCTCATCGCCGGCTACACCCCGCTGGAGATGCGGCAGGGCATCCAGCACGGCCAGCCGCAGATGACGATCGCCGACCTGCTCGGCAACCCGCTGCCGTCGAGCCTGGTCAGCGCCGCGAGCATGGAGGAGATCCGCATCGCCTGGCGCAAGTGGCTCGGCATGCGGGTGAAGATCATCGACGAGTACAACCGGATCCCGACCCGCACGCAGTCGGCGCTGCTCACCGTCATGGCCGACGAGTACGCGGAGCTCTACGACCAGGTCTTCGAGTGCCCGCCGGCCGCCTGGTACCTGACCGCCAACGACGACGCCGGCGGCGGCACCTACCAGGTCATCGAGGCGCTGCGCGACCGCATCGACGTCGTCGTCAAGGCGCTGCACTTCAACACCCGCTTCCTCGGCGAGCTGCTCGAGCGGGTCGAGAGCGGCCAGCAGCCCGAGGACCGGGTGCCGAAGGAGATCGTCTTCACGGCGGCGGAGCTCGACCTCATCGAGCACGAGATCCGCGCGGTCGCCTTCCCGCCGGTGTTGCTCCGGCGGCTCGAGTTCTTCGCGTCGGCGTTCGAGTTCTTCGAGCTGGCCGGGCGCACGCTCGAGTACCAGACGAAGGACACCGTGAAGGTGGCGGCGGTGCCGTTCGAGAGCCTCGGCGACAAGGGCGACGCCGAGGACCTCGGCGCGCAGACGCGCAACGGCCTGTCGGTGCGCGCGCTGACGACCTGCCTCGTCTTCGCGAAGGCACTCGCCTGGTTCCGCGGCGCCGCCGAGGTGTCGTTCGACGACGTCCGCCAGATCCTCCCGTTCGTGCTGCACGACAAGCTGGTGCAGCAGAGGGACGCGCGGTTCTTCGACGCGGCGGAGAACGCGCCGTACCGCTCGGACCTCGTCGGCTGGATCCGCGTGCTGTTCGATCGCGCCTGCCAGGAGTACGACCGGCTCGGGCGCGATCGCAGCGATCCGGTCGGCGAGGCGCTGGCGCTGTTCGACCGGGGCCTCGACGGGCTCGACGCGCCGACCGTCGACGCGCGGCTGGCCGGCCTCGAGCGGCAGTTGAAGGAGATCGAGGCGGGCGGCAAGCTGTACGGCTACCTGTTCGACGACGTGCTGGCGCTCAAGTACCTGCACCAGCGGTACACGAACTACCGGGCCTGGCTGCGGGCGGGGGCGCGGACGGCGTGAGCGGGCGCGCGGCGGCGCTGGTGCTCGCGCGGCGCGACGAGCTGAACCGCCGGCACGCGGCGGCGTCGCCGCGGCCGGACGCGGAGGCGATGCTGGCGTACCTGGCACGCACCGCGGTGCCGATCCTCGACGGCTGGCCGGCGGGCGGCGAGGCCGACGCCGACGAGCTGCTCGGCGTGCTGTTCGACCTCGGGCTGCGCGGCGGTCCGTTCGGGCTGGTCGGCGAGGCGGAGCCGACGACGTTCGAGCAGGCGCTGGTGCGCGGGCTGCCGGCGCTGGCGGCCTTCGGCGCGCCGTCGACGACGGTGGCGGCGCTCGGCAACGGGGCGGTGCGGCTCGCCCACGAGCTGGGCCGCGCGGCCGCCGACGGCTGGCTCGACGCGATGGTGGCGCTCGGGCCGCGCGCGCGATCGCGGGACGAGCTGTACGCGCTCGGGCTCGTGCTCGCGTGGCGGGCGGGGCTCGCCGAG
>DASZXE010000628.1:0-4436 GCA_035546475.1 Kofleriaceae bacterium | reverse complement strand
CTGGTGCGTGCCTGGCCCGTCGTCACGGCCTGGCTGGGGCGCGCGCACGCGGTCGGCGGAGGGCGGGCGCTCTCGCTGCCGGACGCGACGACGCTCGACGTCGCCGAGTACTGGTTCTGGCCGCGACTCGCCGACGCCACGACCGGCGGTATCGTCGAGCCTGATCTGATCATCTCGCTGGCCGGGTTCGTCGCGATCGTCGAGGCGAAGTACTACTCGGGCAAGGGCGGGAGAAACCCGAAGCCGGAGCCGGCCCTCACCGCCGCAGACGCGCAACGCATCGCGGTCGATCAGCTCGTGCGGGAGTGGAGGGCCTGCGACGCCGGCGCCGGCGCGGACCGCTGCGAGCCGAGTCTGCGCGACGCCCTTCGCTCCGACGCGCCGCGGGCGTTGTTCTACCTCGTGCGGCGGAATCGCTGGCACCGCGAGCTGCGAGCGGCCGAGGAATCGAGCCGGCAGGCGCCCGAGGCGCGCATCTTCCTCCTGACCTGGGAGGACCTGGACGACGTGCTCGCCGGTGTCGGCGCCGCTGGCTCGATCGGCACCGGGCTGGTGGCCGCTCCAGGCGCCGCCCGCTGGATCGATGAGCTGCGTCGGTACTTGAACCGGCGCGACGTCGCCGCGTTTCGCGGCTTCCGCGCGGTCGTCTCGACGCAGCCATCGGTTTCCGCGCTGGTCGCGCGTCCACCTTGGCTGTCGGCTCGCGCCAGCGGCTGGGATCGGACGACCGACACGGCCCGTGCCGCCCGCTTTCGTGCGCTGACGGCCTGGAGATCTGACCCCGGGAGGAACATCGGTCATGTCTGAGCCACTCACTCGACAGCAGTTCAATGCCGCCGTTGCCGATGCCACCGCGGCGGTGGTCAACGTCTACCGGGAGGTCGAGGCGATGTTCCGGGAGCTGGCCTTGGCCCTTGGCGACGGCGACCCCAGCTTCGGTCAAGTGGTCAAGCGGCTCGTGCCGGCGCCAGGACGCAAGCACCCCGACGCCCGGCACCTGCGCAACTACGTCGCGAACGTCTTCGCCCCGGTGATCGCGCAGCCCGAAGATGATGACGACGACGAGGAGGGCGAGGGTGAGGACGAGGAGGGGGAGGAAGAGGCTCCGAAGACCAAGAAGGCGATCTTGATCCCGGTGGACTCGGGTATCGTGCTGACCCGCGCGCACGTCTACGACCGCAACGTCGCCGGCTTCGAGCCGCACCTGCTCGTCGCCGTGCTCACCCGCTGCCGCGTCGACATGCCCACCGAACCGGGCGCAAAGGTGAAGGTCCCGCGCTCACGCTTCAAGAGCATCCTGAGCGCCCTCGGCCGGCACACCGATCCGCCAGGCAAACCGTTTCCGACCGGCGTGCCAGTACACCTCGAGGGTCAGGCGAAGAGCAAGCCGAAGTCGAAGCTCATCTTCGACCTGCCATATGCGCCGGTCAGGTATCCGCTCTTCGACCTCACGCCCGAAGTGGTGCGGGGCGTCGCCGCGAAGACGCGCGAGCTGTGGAGGGCCGCCACGGCAGGGGGCGGAGCTGTTACACCGGCGTGACACCCTTGGTGCACGATTCGCAACTTCGTATTCGATGTAGTGCCCTTGAGGCCCCTCGGGACGGGTACTGAAACCGCGCGTCGGCGGCAGACTGCATCCCGGCGCACCCGCAGCGACCCGGTCGTCGGGGCCGTTCGTGCCGGGTGATATTCCCGCGGCGACGAGGCGGTCCCCGTCAACGCGGCCCGGGCGGGCCGCAGCGAGAGCTGCAGAGGCGCACGCCGAAAGACGTCGCGCCGGGCGGCGCGCGACGCGCGGAGGGGCCGCCGCGAGACCTGGCCGATCGGGGCGGTGGCGCGGGGCGCGCGGCGACGTACGCTGGAGGCATGTTCGGCTGGCTTCGAGAACGGCGGCGCCGGCGCGTGCTCGCCGAGCCGTTCCCCGAGGCGTGGGACCGCATCATCGACGAGAACGTCGGCCTCGCCCGCCGCCTCGACCCGGCGCGCCGCCAGCGGCTGCGCGAGCGCGTGCAGGTGTTCATCGCCGAGACGTCGTGGGAGGGCTGCGGCGGCCTGGCGCTCACCGAGGAGATGCAGGTGACGATCGCCGCGCAGGCGTGCCTCCTGCTCCTCGACCACGCCGACGGCGGCGACGAGCTGTTCCGCGACGTGTCGTCCATCCTCGTCTATCCGTCGACGGTCGTCACCCGCCCGCGGCCGCTCGGCTTCTTCGAGCAGCCGCGCGCGCCGGTCGGCCACGGCCGCGCGCTGATCGGCGAGGCGATCCTGCGGGGGCCGGTCGTGCTCGCCTGGGACGCGGTGCAGGCCGGCGGCCGCGAGGAGGTGCCCGGCAACGTCGTCCTGCACGAGCTCGCGCACAAGCTCGACATGGCGAGCGGCCACATCGACGGCTCGCCGCCGCTGCGGGGCCGCGCCGCGCGCGAGCGGTGGGCGCGCGTGTGCGCCGCCGCGTACGAGCGCCACCGGGCCGCGACCGCGTTCGGCTGGCCGACCGCGATGGATGCGTACGGCGCCACCAACGAGGCGGAGTTCTTCGCGGTCGCGACCGAGACGTTCTTCACCCGGCCCGGCGAGCTGGCGGCCGACCAGCCGGAGCTGTTCGCGCTGCTGGCCGACTTCTATCACCCGGGCCCGCGCCACAGGTCCTGACCCGCGCGCGCGCTTCGCTTACGATGCGCCATGCACGGGATCGCGATAGAGCTCCAGACGCAGTGCGCCGGCTGCGGGCAGCCGCTGCCGCTCAATGCCTGCGCCGAGCAAATCACCTGCGGCGGCTGCAGCCGGGTCACCGCGCTCGACGACGGGCGGTGGCGCAGCTTGCTCGAGGACTGCGTCGACGAGGTCGGCGACCTGCAGCCGGGCGAGGGCATGAACCGCACGATCATGACCGGCGCCGCGACCTACCAGCTCATGTTCGGCAACCAGGAGCCGCGCTGCGGCGCCTGCAAGACGGCCGTCCCCGACGCCGCCGCCGAGCTGGCGCCGCGCGGCTTCACGATGTGCGTCGGCTGCGGGCAGCGGATCTCGCTGCGCGCCGCGCCGGCCGCGCTCGCCGCGCTCGGCGTGCAGCTCGTCGTCGGCGAGGACGCCGACCAGCTCCCCGGCGGCCACGGCGGCGCCGCGCCGGCCGCGCCCGCGCCGGTGATGCTCTACTGCCCGCAGTGCCAGGCGCCGCTGTCGGTCGACGGCTCGGCGCGCATGGTGCGCTGCCAGTACTGCTCCGGCGACGTCTACCTGCCCGACCCGGTGTGGGCGCGGCTGCACCCGGTGAAGCAGGTCGCGCGCTGGTACCTCGGCCTCGGCAAGAAGAGCGACGCGGCGGCGCGCGCGATCACCCGCTTCAAGTGGTACGGCATCGCCGACGCCGTCATCGACGCCAACAAGTTCATCTACTGCGTCGGCGAGGACGACGACAGCAAGTTCAGCGTCTGGTGCCTCGGCCCCGACCTCGTGCCGCGGTGGGTGAACAAGACGCTCGACCTCGACGACGACAACGCCGGCATCACGCTCGATCCGCGCGGGCGGCTGTGGGTCTGGCAGGGAGGCAAGCACTCGCTCGTCCGCCTCGATGCGCGCGACGGCTCGGTGATCGACCGGCTGGGCGGCCGCGAGCCCGACGGCGCGCACGTCCACCACCTCGACCTCGACGACTGCAAGGACCTGCGCGCCGACGTCGACGGCACCATCCTCGCGCTGATGGGCGAGCACCTGGTCCGCTACGCCGAGGACGGCAGCGGCATCCCGACCTGGCCGGCGCGCAAGGGGCTCTTCGGCAGCAGGCAGGACAGCCCGAAGCCGCTCTACGCCGCGGGCCACCAGCTCGTCGACGTCGACGGCGCGTACGTCGAGCACGTCGGCAACCACCCGACGGCGCTCGACGACTACACGAACCTCGTCTACGGCTGGGACGGCCACCTGTACGCGGAGCGCAGCGAGTTCGTCGCCTGCTTCGATCGGACCGGCAAGCGGGTCTGGCGGGTCAAGCTGCCGATCGACAACCTGAGCGGCCACTGGCTTGGCGTCGACGGCGCCGGCCAGGTCCACGCGCTCGGCACGCTGCAGGGCGATCCGCGGACGCGCGTGCTCGTGCGGGTGTCGGCCGACGGCTCGCGCGTCGACACGATCGCGACCGACCACCTGAACGGCGGCGTGCTCGGCGGCGAGGAGCTGCTGCTGGTCGCGCCGGACGGCACGATCTACCTCCTGCGCTACGGCATGCGCATCCGCGTGCTCGCGCCCGACGGGCGGCTGCTCTACCAGTCGGAGAAGTCGGTCGCCGAGGACGCCGACGAGCGGGCGGCGCGCGACCGCCGCGCCTGACAGGTTGGCCCAGAGGCGGCCTGGCGTGGGTTCCGTCGATCCGACCGATCGCGCACGCGCCGGCCGGCCGCGGTCCTCGTTCGGCGCGCCACGAGCTCGCGCGCGCCGATCGACGA
>DASZXE010000627.1:0-3519 GCA_035546475.1 Kofleriaceae bacterium | reverse complement strand
CCGGTCAGCCGCTCCCAGTGATCGTCGAGCACGATCGATGGCGAGCGCTCGCCGGTCGCGCGGTCGACCTGGTAGAGCTCGAGGCGGTCGGGGGTCCAGTAGGAGCCATCGTCGTCGCGGTCCATCATCCAGAAGGAGCCGCCGTCGTCGCTGACGCCGACCACCTGATCGAGCGTGGCGGCATTGCCGCGAGGGACGAGCTGGTACTGCACCAGGTCGTCCGGCTGTGTCTCGGGGGCCGGGTCCAGCTCGATCGAGCAGGCCCCCAGGGAGACGGCGCACAAGAACAACGTCGAGGACCCGCGCAGCATGGCTGGAAGTCTTACACGAACCCCGGCGGAAGGCGTGCTCGTCGCTGGCCGCGGCTGGCTGGCAGCGCGCGACGCGCCACCATTGCTCACCCACGCCCGATGTTCCGGTTCGGTTCACGCGCGACGACGGCTCGCGCACGAGGGTCGACCGGCTGGATCGTCGTTCAGCGTGGAGTGATCGCGAGGACGAGCTGGAGGTGCGCGTCGTGCGCGGCGGCGACCGCGGCCGAGATGTCCTCGTCGGCGCCGCGCGGCGAGCTGCAGGCGGCGGTGCCGAGATCCGCGAGCGCCGACGCGAGCGCGTCCCCGGCGGCCTTCCACCTCGCCGGATCGGCATTCGCGGGCGTCGCGAGGGTGCCCGCGAGCTTCGCGAGCGCCTTCTTCTGCTTGCACGCCGAGGCGTTCGCGTGCGTGGCGGAGATCGTCGCGCCGATCTTCTTGAGATCGGCGGGGACGTCGCGCGGCTTGCCGGCGTCGACCGCCGCGCGGACGGACGCATCGATCATCGCGACGATCTGGTCGGCCGTCTTGGTGCCACCGGTGATCGGCTTGAGCGTCCTGTCGGGCCTGGCGCACACTGCCGCGAAGTTGCCGAGCTGGGAGATCAGCGGATCTCGAAACCCTTCCCAGCTGACACGGTCGAGCGCGGAGCCACCGGGGGCCGTTTCGGGCAGAGCGTTGGCGGCCTTGACGATCGCTGCCTCGTCGGCGCAAGCCTGCGTCGTGCGCGCGGCCCCGGACAGCTTGGCCGAGGCCGCGTACGCGGACTCGAGCGCGGTGACCGCCGCCTGGTCCCGCTTCGCATCCGCGTGAGCGAGGGACGCGAACGCGACTGCCAACGCCCCCAGGCCGATCGTCGAGCCGAGCATTCGTGCGAGGTGACCGTGCATGGCGAGACAATAGCCCAGTCGCCGGCGCCCGTGTCGCCGCGAAACCGCAGACGGAGCCATCGCCGACACGACGGTGGAACTGCGGGCCGCGCACCAGCGGCAGCGACGGATCGATCGCGAACCGGTCGGGCGCCGCCAGCCACGCCTCGTGGTACTCGAACGCGGCGCGCTCGCGCGCACCGTGAGCCTCGTGGCGGATGACCCCGACCGGCTGCGTGCCACCGCCGACGCGCCCCGGCGGCAGGTGCGCAAGCGCGCAGACGTCGCTGTCGACGCGTTGATCGAGCGGCGGGCGGGTCTACCCGGCGCGACGCCGTCAGGACCTGGTGCAGGGTAGCGCCAGCGTCGGGATGACGCGCCCACGTCTGGTATCGTCTCGGGTGTGGGCCCGTCCGATACCCATCCGCTGATGGCGGCCAAGCAGCTCGAGCTCCTGCGAGCAGCCGGTCCTGCACGCCGCGCGGGTCTTGCGCTGCGGATGTCGAGCTCGATGGTCCACGCATCGCGGGTGAACCTGGCCCGGTTGCACCCGGAGCTCGACGAGGAGGGTGTTCGCTTGCTGTGGGCCGAGCTCCACGACGGCAAGGCGCTGACCGATCGCGTGCGCGAGCGACTTGCGGCGCGCCGATGACCGCCGACCTCCGCGACGCGCTGGCGCCGATCACCGACGCGTTCGAGGCCCTGGGTGTCGACTACTGAAGAGCCTGCTGCGACGGTGCGGCCTGCGTGCCGTCGCGCCCGCATGCAGACGGTGGTCGCGGTGCTCACCGCGGTCGCGCTCGCGGCGTGCGGTGAGGAGCGGCATGCCGGGGCGGCGGCGGTCGATGCGGCGCCGGCGCCGGTCGCGCTGGATGCGGCGGTCGCGCCGGCGGTGGTCGATGCGGCACCGCCACAAGCGACGGCGGCCCACGACTTCGTCGACGAGGCGCGCGCGCTGGCGGCGCTGGCCTTGTGCGACGGTGACAGCACGTTCGAGCTGCCGGCGGGCGTCCGCCGCACGCACTGCGCGCGCATCGCGGCGATCAGCGACCGCTACCGCCGCACGCGCCTCGAACCGCTGCGCGAGTTCCTCGCCGGCGTCGTGCCGCACGACCTGCCGAGCACCGTCGTCTATCCGTTCGCCGGCGGCGACCTGTCGACCGCGCTCACCGTGTTCCCGACGGCCCGCGAGCTGACGACGCTCGCGCTCGAACCGGCGGGCGACCCGCGCACGGCGGCGAGCCTGACGCCGGCCGAACGGGCGCGCGCGCTCGAGGTCATCAGCATCGAGCTCGATCGCCTGTACGTCGCCGGCTTCTCCGACACCTTCCGGCTCTACAACGCGATGCGCGGCGGCGAGCTGCCGACCCAGCTCGTCTTCTCGCTGGCGGCGCTGTCGTCGCACGGCTGCACGCTCGTCCACGTCCACTACTTCGACCTCGACGCGAACGGCCAGGTCGCCTACCTCACCGACGCCGACGTCGCCAGGCTGCCGCCGCCGTCACCGGCCGACATCGACGAGCGCAACCGGATCTTCGGCGATGTCGAGCTCGGCTTTCGCTGCGGCGACGATCCGACCGTCCGGATCTATCGCCACCTGCAGGCGAACCTCGACGACGACCACCTCGGCGGCGACGATCCGCGCGTGCTGCGCTACCTCGAGGCGCGCGGCCAGGTCGCGGCGATGACCAAGGCCGCGTCGTACCTGCTCGGCTGGCCGTCGTTCTCGCGCATGCGCCGCTACCTCGACGACCACGTCGTCTGGATGATCTCCGACGCCAGCGGCCTCCCGCCGCGCTTCGCCCAGCCGGCCGGCTTCGTCCAGGAGGTCTGGGGCGAGTTCGACGGCCCGCACATCGACGCCGGCGACGGCAGCGCGCTCGACTGGCGCCACCTCTTCCGCTCGCAGCCGTTCCGGCCCCTGCACGTCCCCTTCGGCTACCGCGACCGCAACGGCCACGATCACCTGGTCGTCACCCACAAGCCCTGACCTGGCGGCGGGGGCGGGTTCGGGAGAGGAAGGCCAACGAGAGGAGGGCGAGGGCGAGCGGGCCGCGGGGGTCGCGCGAGGTCGTGCAGCAGCCGCCCTCGTCGGGGGCGGGCGGCAGGCAGACGAGGCGCTCGTCGTCGGCGTGCTGGCAGGAGAGGTCGCCCAGGCCGCCCTCGCAGGTCGCGCCGGTCGGCCAGCACGGCTCGCTGCAGACGTGGTCGCCGCCGCGCGCCGCGCAGAGCTGGCTCGCGCAGGCGGCGTCGCTCGCGCACGCGTCGCCGATCGCGCCGGTGCCCGCCGGCGCCACGCACGCGCCGTCGGTGCAGGTCGTGCCGGCCGGGCAGCTCGC
>DASZXE010000626.1:0-9930 GCA_035546475.1 Kofleriaceae bacterium | reverse complement strand
AGCGCCCGCGCGACGTCACCCGCGCGACGGTACGTGAACGTCACCTCGACGCCGGCCCGCGCCAGCGCGCGCACGACCTCGCGGCCGACCGCCCCGGAGCCGCCGAGCACGAGCGCGCGCCGCGCGGGCGCCGCCGCCGCTAGATCAGCTCGCACAGGGCCTCCAGCTCGCTGCGCAGCGCGGCGGTCAGGCGCGCCAGCGTCTCGTCGTCGATGAAGAACCGCGGCTGCAGCCGCAGCACCCGCCAGTCGTGGCCGCACACGAAGCCGAAGAAGCCGTGCCGGTAGAGCCGGTGACAGAGCAGCAGCCCGACCGTCGGGTGGTCGCCCAGCTCGGCCATGCCGAAATGCTCGAACGACAGCCACGGATGATCGGTCGCGTGCAGCGCGATGCCGATCGCGAACCCCTCGCCGCGGACCTCGTCGAACAGCGGCAGGCCGGCGAGCGCCTCGCGGACGCCGCGCGCGAACGCCTCGCCGGCGCGGCCGACCCGCGCGAGGACGTCGTCGGTCAGCAGGTCGAGCGCCGCGTGCGCCGCCAGGCACGGCGCCGCGCTGCCGCTGAACGTGCAGTTGTGCGCCTCCGACGCCTCCAGGCTCGCGCCGTACGCCCGCCGCCAGAGCTCGGCGCGGGTCAGCATCGCCGAGATCGGCAGGAGCCCGCCGCCGAGGTGCTTGCCGAGCAGCACCGCGTCGGGGCGGCGCGGCCACGCCTCGCTGGCGAGGAAGCGGCCGGTGCGCCCGAGCCCGGTCTGGATCTCGTCGGCGACCAGGAGCGTGCCGTGGCGCGCGGTCAGCTCGGCGAGCGCGTCGACGAACGGCGCCGGCAGCGGCCGCACGCCCCCCTCGAGCTGGATCGGCTCGACGACGACCGCGGCGACGTCGCCGGCCGCCAGCTCGCGCGCCAGGGCGTCGACGTCGCCGTTCGCGATCGCCGCCACGCCCGGCAGGTGCGGCGCGAACGGATCGCGGTAGGCGCCGGGCGCCATCAGCGCCACCGAGCCCAGCGTGCAGCCGTGGTAGGCGCGCTCGAGGCCGACGACGCGCGGCCGGCCGGTCGCCGCACGCGCCAGCTTGATCGCCGCCTCGACGACCTCGCTCCCCGAGCTGGCGAAGTAGCCGATCGCGTAGTCGGCCGGACCGCCGGCGCCGTTGGCGCGCTCGCACAGCCGGCGGGCGAGCGAGCCGGCGTACGGGTTGACCCGCGCGGGCAGCCACGACGGCGCGTCGCCGTCGAGCAGCTCGCGCACCGCCGCCGCGATCGCCGGGTGGCGGTGCCCGAACGCCTGCGTCCCGTGCAGGCACTCGATGCGGCGGCCGTCGCCGTCGACCAGCCGCCCGCCGTCGACGCCGACGATGTGCGCCGGCTCGCCGGTGAGCTGCGCGCGCAGCGCCACCAGCGGGTTCACGTGCCGCGCGTAGTCGGCGTAGCCGTCGCGCAGGATCGCGGCGACGCGGCTCTCGTCGGGCCGGCTCGCGCGCCGCGCGCGCTCGGCCGCGTCGTCGTGGCCCGCGGAGGACCCCGGTCCTCGCTCGGCCCGGGCCCCGACGCTCCGCGGCTGGCCCTCGGCGCGCGCGCTCACACGCCCCCGTCGACGGCGATCTTCGCGCCGGTCACGAACGTCGCCGCGTCGGAGGCGAGGAAGACCGCGAACGCCGCGATCTCGTCGGCGTGGCCGAGCCGCCCGGCCGGGCATTGCGACAGGTACTCGTCGACGCGGTGGCGCGGCAGCGCGAGCGTCATGCCGACGTCGAGCATCCCCGGCGCGATCAGGTTGACGCGGATCCCGTAGCGGCCGACCTCGCGCGCCATCGCCTCGGTGATGCCGCGCACCGCCGCCTTCGCCGCCGCGTAGTGGACCGGCGCCTCGATCACGCGCTCCGACGCGAACGAGCCGACGTTCAGGATCACGCCCTGGCGCGCGCGGATCATCCCGCGCAGGCACGCGCGGCTCCACAGGTACGTGCCCTTCGCGCTGGCGTCGACCACCTCGTCCCAGTCGGCCTCCTCGAGCAGCGCGATCGGCAGGATCTGGGTGCCGCCGGCGTTGTTGACCAGCACGTCGACGCCGCCCCACGCCTGCGCCAGCGCGCCGACGGTCGTCTTCACGTGCGCCGCGTCGGCGACGCCGCCCTGGAAGAGCAATGGCTCGGCGCCCGGCCCGGCGATCGCCGCCAGCGCCGCCCGCGCCGCCTCGGCGTCGGCGACGTTGCGGCGGAACGTGATCGCGACCCGCGCGCCCGCCCGCGCGAAGGCCGTCGCGATCGCGAGCCCGAGTCCGCGCGTGCCGCCGGTCACCAGGCACCGCTTGCCGGCGAGCCCCGGTGTCAGTGCCGCGCCGGCCACCGTCACCGCACCACCGGCAGCGAGCGCGGCCGCGCCGCGTCGCCGCGCACGCCGCCGTCGCGCGCGCCCCAGTCGCGCGGCGCCTCGACGAAGCGCGCCTCGGTGTCGCGGTAGAGCACGTTGTAGTTGCAGACCGGGATCGTCCGCCCGTCGGCGTAGCAGTTCGAGTCGCAGCACTCGGCGGCCCGCTCGGTGTCGAACGTCTCCTCGTCCATGTGCGAGTGGACGTAGACCGCCTTGATCCACCGCTCGCCGGCGGCGAGCTGCGCCAGCCGGTCGGCGTGTCCGCCCGCCGGATAGAGGTCGTCGAGCAGCCGGCGCAGCGCCGCCAGCACGCGCGCCGCCTCGCGATCGCCCTCGTCGGCCGCCCACAACCGGTCGATCGCGCCGTGCAGCGCCTCCTCGAGCGCGGGCGTCGGCTCGAGGTAGAGCCGGTCGGCCAGCGCCCGGTACAGCTCGTCGGCCGACAGGAAGCGGGTGAACGGGATCGGCGGCCCGCCCGCCGGATCGACGAGCAGGTAGGCGATCTGGTAGCAGAGCGGGTGCGCGCACGGCGACGGCACGAAGTCGTCGACGGCGAGCAGCCCGCCGGTCGTCTCCGCGATCCGCTCGAGCACCTCGAGCATCGAGATCCGCCCGCTGCGATCGAAGCGGACGCCGCCCTGCCCCGTGTACGTGATCGTGTGGATCTCGAGGTGGCGCACGCAGCGCAGCCGCAGGCCGAGCTCGAGGATCGCGCCGATCTCGTGATCGTTGACGCCGCGGGTCATCACCGGGATGAGCGTCGTCGGCACGCCGTGCTGCTCGAGGAGCTCGAGCGTGCGCAGCTTGGTCGCGACCAGGTGCGCGCCCTGCAGCGCGAAGTCGGCGCCCGCCTCGAACGAGTCGAACGACAGCGCGACCCGCGCGCCGAGCGCCGCCAGCCGCGCCACCACCGCCTCGTCCTTCGCCAGCTTGAGCCCGTTGCTGCAGACGGTGACCCGGTGGATGCCGGCCGCCTGCGCGTGCTCGAGGAAGTCCCACAGCCGCGGGTGGAGGAACGGCTCGCCGCCGGTGAGGTTGACGATGTCGAGCTCGGCGCCGTGCTCGTCGCGCAGGTGGGCGAGGACGCGATCGAAGTCGCCGACGCTCATGTGGTAGGCGTCGTCGTTCTTGTTGTGCACGTAGCAGATCGGGCAGTCGAGGTTGCACGCGCTGGTGATCGTCACCACCGGCAGCCGCACCTTCTGCGTGTGGCTCGCGCACGGCCCGCAGTCGAACGGACAGCCGCGGTCGACCTCGTGGCGGCCGGCCGGTGCGCTCGGCCGCGACGCGATCGCGCGGGTGCGCTCGTACCAGGCGGCGCTCGTCGACAGGCGGACCTGCTGCCAGCCGTGCTGCGCGCAGGTCTTCGTCATCCACACCTCGCCCGCCTCGGTCGCGATCACGTCGGCGGCGACCGCCTGCTTGCACTCCTTGCACAGGCTGGTCGTCGAGTGCACGAGCCGGCCGGCGACCGGCGCCAGCGCGGCCGCGCTCATGCCGTCCGTCCGGCCTGCTTGGCCACGACCAGGTTGACGAACGTCTGCACGGTGAAGAGCGACAGGATCTGCCGCGGGCGCAGGCCGGGCTTGATGCGGGCGCCGGCCTCCGGCATCAGCTCGCGCAGGCGGGCGAGCCCGGCCTCGGAGATGACCCCGCCGGGGGCGAAGTCGTCGTCGGACATGTCGCCGCGGGCGGCGCGCTCCATCTCGCCGCGGGTGATCTCGATCCCGAACGTCTGCTCGAGCTGGAAGACGATGTCGAGGAAGTCGAGCGACTCGGCGCCGAGGTCCTCCATCAGGCTCGACGTCACGGTGACGTCGTCGTGCGGGCGGCCGAGCGCGTCGGCGACGATGACCCGCACCTGGTCGGCGACCGGCGCGGTGGAGACGGCAGCGGCAGCTTCGGACATCGCAGGATCCTCCGGACGCGACAACGACCGCCCAAGGGTACCCCGAGCGGCCGCGTGGATCATCCGTGGCGCGACGCTCAGTGCGCCGTGCAGCCGACCAGCGGCCTCGACTGCGGCGCCGCCGCGCCCGTGATCGTGCAGGTCCCGGCCGCGATCGAATAGGCCTGGTACATGCGGTAGGTCACGGTGTCGATCGCGACGTCGCCGGTGGCGTGGACATCGCCGTAGTCGTCGAAGCGGCCGGCGCTGTCGATGCGCACGGCGCCGACCGGCCGGGTCGGGCTGCCGAGCATGCAGGCCGGGCGCAGGGTGACGTTGGCCGCGTCGAGCGTGATGCTCGATGCGCCGAGCACGTCGCCGCGCAGCATCAGGCTGTCGTCGGCGTGGACGAACAGCTCGTTGACGCGCAGCTCGGAGCCGGCGCCGGTCTCGACCGCGTCACCGCACAGCGCGACCGTCGACGCGGTGGCGCCGACATCGCCGCGGTAGAGCACCGACGGGCTCTCGGCGACGATCGACGCGTTCTGCGTCGTCGACGCCGCCCGCACCTCCAGCTCGACGCCGGCGCGCAGGTGGAAGGTGCGCATCGGGCCCGCCGCCGGCGACAGGTCGTTGCGGACGTAGAGCCGGCTCGCCGTGATCGACAGGTCGCCGAGGCCGGTGAAGTTCGCCGCCGGGTTGAGCGTCACGTCGCACGCCGTCTCGATCGCCAGGTCGGCGCCGGCGAAGTCGTACGCGCCGTTGTTCTTGACCAGCAGGTTCGTCGTCCGCGGACCGGCGAGCCACGCGAGCAGGTCGGCCCTGGTCTTCACCGTCGTCGTCGTCGCGCAGCTCGGCCCCGCCGGCAGGCCGGAGAAGTCCATCGAGCAGAGCTCGGCGCTGGCGGCGGTGACCGTGATCGTCACCTCGTCGGCGGCGCTGGCGGCGCCGTGGTTGTCGGTGACGACCAGCGAGAAGGTGAGCGTGCTGTTGACCTGCGGCGCGGTGAAGCTCGGCGCCGCCGCGGTCGCGTCGGACAGCGCCACCGACGGCCCGCCGGTCTGCGTCCACGCGTACGTGATCGGATCGCCGTCGAGATCGTGGCTGGCGGCGCCGTTCAGCACCACCGCCTCGCCGGCGGGACGGCCCTGGTCGGGGCCGGCGTCAGCGATCGGCGCCTGGTTGGCGACACAGGCGGCGTCGCGGCAGACGGTGCCGCCGCCGCAGTCGGTGTCGTCGTCGCACGAGGTGAGGCAGGCGGTGTCGCCGCACACGTACGGCGTGCAGGCGGCGGTCGCCGGCGTATCGCAGTCGATGCCGGAGCCCGAGCAGTAGACGGTGCCGGACTGCACGCCGCTGGCGCAGTCGGGCTCGGCGCACACGTGGGTCGGCGGCTGGACGGCGTCGGCCGGGCAGTCGACGCTGCCGCCGGTGCAGTACTCGGCGACGTCGCAGGCGCCGGCCGCGGCGCGGCACTCGGTCGTCGGCGGCGCGTAGACGTCGGCCGGGCACTCGCCGCTGAGGCCGTTGCAGACCTCGGCGACGTCGCAGGCGCCGGCGGCGCCGCGGCACTCGACGCCGGCGGCGAGCGGGGTGCAGGTGCCGTCCTCGAGGCCGCCCGCCTCGACGCTGCACGCCTGGCAGTCGTCGTGACCGCCGGCGCACGCCGACTGGCAGCAGACGCCGTCGACGCAGAAGCCGGAGCCGCACTCGTCGTCGCCGCCGCACGCCGCGCCCGAGACCTGCTTCGGCTGGCAGACGCCGTCGGCCGTGCAGTAGTTGCCGGCGGTGCAGTCGGTGTCGGCGGTGCAGCTCGCGCGGCACTGCGAGACGCCGGGGTCGCACGTGAAGCTGCCGCACGACGAGGCGGTGCCCGGCGCGCAGGCGCCGGCGCCGTCGCACGCGGCCGGGCCGGTCGCGGTGTTGGCGACGAGGTCGCAGAACGGCGCGCCGCACAGGGTGCCGGCCGCCGCGAAGCCGTCGACCGGGCAGTCGACGCCGAGGCCGTTGCAGGTCTCGGCGACGTCGCACGCGCTGCCGGCGGGCCGGCAGACGGTGGTCGGCGGCGCGACCGCGTCGGCCGGGCAGTCGGCGCCCGTGCCGGTGCACTGCTCGGCGACGTCGCAGACGCCGCCGGCGGCGCGGCACTCGGTGGTCGCCGGCTGGAAGCCGTCGGGCGGACAGCTCGCGCTGACGCCGTCGCAGCTCTCGGCGACGTCGCAGGCACCGGCCGACGGGCGGCAGAGCGTGCCCGCGTGGCCCGCCGGGTGGGCGCAGGCGCCGGCGAGGCAGACGTCGTTGGTGCAGAGCTCGCCGTCGCCGAGGCAGGCGGTGCCGTCGGGCCGCTGCGGGTTGGTGCAGGCGCCGGTGGCCGGGACGCAGACGCCGGCGGTGTGACACTCGTCCTGCGCCGCGCAGACGACCGGGTTGGCGTCGCCGCAGGTGCCGAACGCGCAGGTGTCCTGCTGCGTGCAGCCGTTGCCGTCGTCGCACGCGACGCCGGTCGGGCAGAGGTACGACGCGACGTCGCCGAGCGCGGCGGGGCCGGCGCCGCCGAAGATCACGAGCTCGCTGCCCGTCCACGCCGCGGCGTGCGCGTAGCGGCGCGCCGGGCCACCGGCGCCGGCGAGCGGCGTCCAGGTGTCGGCCATCGGATCGTACGCGGCGCCGTCGGAGAGGATGTTGAGGTTGCTCTGGCCGCCGAACACGACCGCGCGGCTGCCGGTCCACACGAGGCTGTGGTCGGTGCGGTTGCTCGGCAGGTTGGTCGCCGACAGCCGGGTCCAGGTGTTGGTCGCGGGGTCGTACGCGTGGGCGAGGTACGCGGCCTGGTTCTGGCCGACGCCGCCCACGACGAGCATGCGCGAGCCGGTCCACACCGCCTTCGACGAGGTGCGCGGCGACTCGTTGTTGGTCAGCCGCGTCCACGCATCGGCCGCCGGGTCGTACGACCAGGCGTCGCCGAGCAGGCCGCTCACGCCGGTGCCGGCGAAGACGATCATCCTCGAGCCGGTCCACACCGCGGTGTGATCGACGCGCGGCGGCGGGGCGTTGACGGTCGAGGTCGGCGTCCAGGTGTCGGTCGCCGGATCGTATGCGGCGCCGGCGGCGATCACGTTGCCGTTGGGATCGATGCCGCCGAAGATGATCATGCGCGAGCCGGTCCAGATCGCGCTGTGCCGGTAGCGGCCGACCGGTGCGTTGACCGTCGACAGCCGCCGCCAGGTGTTGGTGGTCGGGTTGTAGGCGCCGCCGTCGCCGAGGATGCCGGCGGTCGAGCCGCCGCCGAAGAGGATCATCTCGGTGCCGGTCCACACCGCCGGCGCGAGGTAGCGCGGCGATGGTTCGTTCACCGACGACATCGCCGTCCACGCGCCGGCCGCGGGGTCGTACGCGTAGCCGTCGCTCAGCGTGTCGGGCGAGCTGAAGCCGCCGAAGACGAGGAGCCGCGAGCCGGTCCACACCGACGAGGCGCGGCTGCGGGGCAGCGGTCCGAGGATGGTGCGGATGCGCGCCCACGTGTTGGTGCTCGGGTCGTAGAGGCTTCCGTCACCGAGGTAGCCGGTGTTCGCGGTGCCGGCGAAGATGATCATCTTCGAGCCGGTCCACACCGCGTCGTGCTGGTAGCGCGCGGCGGGCGCGAGCGTGAACGAGAGCGGGCTCCAGGTGTCGGCGGCCGGGTCGTAAGCCGCGCCGTCGCCGAGCGGCCCGTTGTCGCCGAAGCCGCCCCAGACGATCATCCGCGAGCCGGTCCACACCGTCGTGTGGTAGTAGCGGCTCACCGGCGCGCCGTCGGTGGTCAGCGGCGTCCAGGTGTCGGTGGCGGGATCGTAGGCGCCGCCGTCGTTCAGGTACGAGCTGTCGCCGAGGCCGCCCCAGACGAGCATGCGCGAGCCGGTCCACACGGCGGCGGCGCCCTCGCGCGGCAGCGGTGCGTTCAAGGTGGCGAGCGGCGTCCAGGTGTCGGTGGCTGGATCGTAGGCCTCTCCGTCGGAGACCGTGCCGGACGTCGGCGCGGCGCCGCCGAAGACGAGCATGCGCGAGCCGGTCCACACCGCGGTGTGGAAGCCGCGCGGCTGAAGGGTGGGCGCGATCGGGTTCCAGGTGTCGGTCGCGGGGTCGTAGCTGCCACCGTCGGCGAGCAAGCCGCTGTCGCCGAAGCCGGCATAGACGATCATCCGCGAGCCGGTCCACACCGCCGTGTGGAAGTAGCGGGGCGCCGGCGCGCCGGCGTCCGAGATCCGGGTCCAGGTGTTCGTCGCCGGATCGTAGGCGGCGCCGCTGGCGAGCGAGCCGGTGTTGCCGAAGCCGCCGAAGACGATCATCCGCGAGCCGGTCCACACCGCCGTGTGGAAGCCGCGCGCCTCCGGCGCGTTCACCGTCGAGATCGGCCGCCAGCCGTCGACGGGGTTGTAGCGGGCGCCGCCGGCGATCATGCCGGTGTTGTCGAGGCCGCCGAACACGATCATGTCGGTGCCGGTCCACACGACCGTCGACGAGGAGTGCGGCCCGGGCGCGCCGCTCGGCGGCAGCGGGTGGAGCGTCCACGCGCAGGACGGGCACGAGCCGCCGAGCGCGCCCTCGGCGGAGCCGAGCTTCGTCGACGTGTCGTCGCCTCCCGAACAGGAGGTGGCGAGCGCGAGCGCGACGAGAGCGCTCCACGCGAAGGCAGGACGGGTGATTCGACGCATACGTACCTCCAGCGCGTCGTGGCGACGCGCGCAGCGCCGGGCCCCCCGGCGGCTTGACGGAGGTCACGCTGCCCGAAGCGGCGACCACCCCGCCATGGTGAAAGTTTGAGATCGGGGATCGAGCGGCGCGTTTGCCGTCCTTCGCCGGAACGTGTCGCGCGCGGGTCACGAGCGCGCGGCGGTCGCGGGGCGCTCGCGTGAGGACGTCACCGGGGACGTCAGCGTTCTTCGTCGGGCGCGCCCGGCGGACCGTCGAACCAGACGGCGACCTTGCTCGCCGGCTTGCGCGGGCGCTCGGGCGTCGCGCCGGCGGGATGGCCGAGCGCGACGGCGCCGATCATCCGCCACGGCTCGGCGATGCCGAGCTGGGCGCCGATGAGGTCGCGCGCGACCATCGGGCCGGCCATCCAGCAGGCGCCGAGGCCGTGCGCGTGCGCGGCGAGGAGCAGGTTCATCACCGCGCCGGCCGTCGAGCAGAGCTCGGCCTGCATCGCGGCGGCGGTCGGGAACCGCGAGGGATCGCCGCCGCCGGAGGCGATGAAGTTCGCGATCAGGTCCGGATAGCTGCGGTACTGCGGGATGACGATCGCGGCGGCGGCGGCGAGCGGCTCGTGGAAGAAGTCGCCGTAGTTGCCGAACTCGTCGGCGTGGTGGCCGCGGGCGATGATCGCCTTCATCTCGTCGGCGCGCGCCTTGACGGCGCCGGCGAGGGCGGCGCGGCGGGCCGGATCGGTGACGACGGCGAACCGCCACGGCTGGCGGTTGGTGTTCGACGGCGCGGTGACGGCCGACTCGATCAGGCGCTCGAGGACGGCGCGATCGATCGGGCGGTCGGCGAAGGCGCGGACGCTGCGGCGGGTGCGCAGCCACGCCAGGTACGCCTCGCCATCGGTCCACGGCGCCGGAGGCGCGTCGGTCCCGTCGCTCACGTCGGTCGCGTCGCTCATGCGGGCGATTGTCGCCCGCGGCGGGCGGACTGTC
>DASZXE010000625.1:0-2611 GCA_035546475.1 Kofleriaceae bacterium | reverse complement strand
ACGCCCTGGTCCTCCGCCTCGACCAGCAGGCGGGCCTGGCGCGGGTGGGCCGGGAACCGCAGCATGCGGCGGCCCAGCGGCGTCACCGCGCCGCGCGCGTCGACGGCGCGCAGGCGAACCAGCAGCTCGTCGGCGGCGGCGAGCGCGGCGGCGGGCGGCGCCTCGAACCAGGGGAAGGCGGCGAGGTCGGCCTCGCCCTGCGCGTGCAGCTCGAGCGCGGCCTCGGCGAGATCGGTGCGCGCGATCTCCGGCGCGTCGCGCTCGCGGCGGGTGTCGTGATCGTGCCGCGTGTAGAGGCGCAGGCAGCGGCCGGGGCGCGTGCGGCCGGCGCGGCCGGCCCGCTGCGTCGCGCTCGAGCGGGCGATCGGCTCGATCATGAGGCTGGCGAGGCCGGTCCACGGCGCGTGGCGGGCGACGCGCGCGAGGCCGCTGTCGATCACGGCGACCACGCCGTCGATGGTGATCGACGTCTCGGCGACGTTGGTGGCGAGGATGATCTTGCGGCGCTCGGCGCGCGCGACGGCGCGGTCCTGCTCGTCGGCGGACAGATCGCCGTGCAGCGGCAGGACGAGCAGGTCGTGGCGGGTCGCCAGCTCGGCGAGGTCGTCGGCCGCGCGGCGGATCTCGCCGGCGCCGGGCAGGAAGACGAGGACGTCGCCGTCGAGGCCGTCGGCGACCAGCCGGCGCACCGCGCTCGCGACCTGCTTGCCGAGCAGCCGCTCGTCCGGCTCGGCGGCGTGCTCGACCTCGACGGGGAAGACCCGGCCGCGCGACTCGACGAGCGGTGCGGCGCCGGCGGCGTCGCCGAGGAACGCCGCGACCGGGCCGGGCTCGAGCGTCGCCGACATCGCGACCAGCTTGAGGTCCGGCCGCGGGCCGCGCTGGAGCCGCCGCACCAGCGCGAGCGCGAGGTCGCCGGCGAGGTGGCGCTCGTGCAGCTCGTCGAGGATGACGATGCCGGTGCCGCTCAGCGTCGGGTCGGCGAGGAGCTGGCGGGTCAGCACGCCCTCGGTGACGAAGCGGATGCGCGTCGCGCCGCTCACCTTGCGATCGAAGCGGACCTCGTAGCCGACCTCGTCGCCCAGGCGACCGCCGCGCTCGCTCGCCACGCGCGCCGCCGACAGCCGCGCGGCGAGGCGCCGTGGCTCGAGCACCGCGACGTCGCCCGCGCCGGCGAGGCCCGCGTCGAGCAAGGCACCCGGCACGCGCGTCGTCTTGCCGGCGCCGGGCGGCGCGACCAGCACCGCGGCGCCCCGCGCGCGCACGGCCGCCACCAGCGCGGGCAGCACGTCGTCGATCGGCAAGGGCGCGAGCGGCACCGCGCCACCTTACCTGCGATGCAAGCCCGCATGGCGACGTGGCATGCTGCGCCGGTGTCCTCCTCGCGCCTGGGCGGCCTCCACGACGTCGATCCGCGGGCGGTGCCGCTGCCGATCGGCACCGAGGTCGTCACCCGCGTCGACAAGCAGGTCGGCGACCGGCTGGTCACCCAGGGCGCGGTCGGCCGGGTGGTCGCGCTCGACGAGGGCTCGGCGGACGGCCCCGCCACCGTCGACGTCGAGCTGGTCGGCGCCGGCCGCGCCCGCTTCCTCCGCGACGAGGTCTTGCCCCGCAAGCCGGGGCTCACCCGCTACGCGCGCCGCCGCCACGATGCCTGGGAGGCCCTCGCACCGACGATCGTCCTCGACGTCGTGGTCGGCTCGCGCGCGTGGGGCCTCGCCGGCGAGGGCAGCGACGAGGACCGCCGCGGCGTGTTCGTGCTGCCGTTCGACTGGCAGACCGGCCTCGCCGAGCCGCCGCTCGACCTCGCCTCCGCCGACGGCACCCGCGCCTGCTGGGAGGTCGGCAAGGCGATCCGCCAGGCGGTGCGCGCCGACCCGAACACGCTCGAGCTGCTGTTCGTCGCCGCGCCCGCCGACGTCCGCGATCCGATGGCGGCGCTCCTCCTCGACGTCCGCCTCGCGTTCGTGTCGCAGGAGATCTACGGCAGCTTCGGCCGCTACGCGCTGTCGCAGCTCGATCGCCTCGAGCACAACCAGCGGCTCGCCGATCACCGCACGATCCTGCTCGGGTGGCTCGCGGCGGATCCGACCATGTCGCTCGACCAGGCGGCGGCGCGGCTGGCCGCCGACGCGCGGGTGCCGGGCGTCAGCGCCGACGACGCGCTGCGCCGCGCCCGCGACTACTGCAAGCAGCTCTACCGCTCGCTGTACGATCAGGGCCGGCTGCCGGCGTCGGAGTGGTCGGCGCTGGTCGACCTCGCGCGCCGCGACGACCACGGCTTCGAGCTGCCGCGCGACCTGCGGCCGAAGAACGCCTACAACCTGATCCGCCTGCTCGACGTCGCGACGCGCTGGCTGTCCGGCGCACCGGACGAGGCGCCCGACCTCCGCGTCGGCGACGCGCTGCGCCCGACCCTGCTCGCCATCAAGCGCGGCGAGGTCGCGCTCGCCGAGGTCCTGGCGATGGCGCGCGCGATGACGCCCGCGCTCGAGGCCGCGCGCGCCGCCAGCCGCCTGCCCCGCCAGGCCGACCTGCCGCGCGTCGACGGCGCGCTGCGGGCGATCCGCGCCGAGGCCGCCCGCCGCTGGCTCGCCCGCGAGCCGGGGCC
>DASZXE010000624.1:0-11717 GCA_035546475.1 Kofleriaceae bacterium | reverse complement strand
GGCCACGCGCGCGACGGCTCGAAGACCTACGACGAGCGCGACTGGTCGGAGCTGACCAGGGAGGTCGGCGCCTACGAGCAGAGCAAGACGATCGCGGAGAAGGCGGCGTGGGACTACGTCGCCGGGCTGCCGGCGGACCGGAAGCTGGAGCTGGTGACGGTCAATCCGGGGCTGGTCATGGGGCCGCTGCTCGGGCCCGACGCGAGCACGTCGGGCGAGCTGGTGCGCAAGCTCCTGCGGCGCGAGCTGCCGGGCGTGCCCGACATCGGCTACGCGGTCGTCGACGTCCGCGACGTCGCCGCCGCGCACCTGGCGGCGATGACGACGCCCGAGGCGGCCG
The DNA here is from genome assembly GCA_035546475.1 of Kofleriaceae bacterium. Classification (GTDB taxonomy): domain Bacteria; phylum Myxococcota_A; class Polyangia; order Haliangiales; family Haliangiaceae; genus UBA2376. The sequence continues at coordinate 11,377 of DASZXE010000624.1, read as the reverse complement.
GCCAGCGGTTCGTCGTCGCGATCGAGCACGCGTCCGCGCTCGACATCGCGCGCGTGCTCGCGAAGCAGTTCGGGCCGCGCGGCTACCAGGTGCCGACTCGCAGGATCCCCGGCTTCGTGCTGCGGCTGGTGTCGCTGTGGGACCGGACGGCGCGGCTGGCCGTGCAGGAGCTGGGCAAGCGGCAGGACGTGTCGAGCGCGAAGGCGCGCGAGCTGCTCGGCTGGAAGCCGCACACGCTCGAGGAGATGGTCGTCTCGATGGGCGAGTCGATGATCGAGCACGGCCTGGTCCCGCGCCGCGCCGCCAAGGCCTGACGCCGCCGTTCAGGAGCGGGCGCGCAGGCGGGTGCTGGCGCCGGCGTCGACCGGGTGCTCCGGGTCGGTCAGGTCGGGGACCAGGATCTCCTCCGCGTCGGGCAGCTCCTCGTCCTCGTCGACGGCGGGGGTCGGCGGGCTGCCGAGGATCATGAACGCGAGGGTGGCGACGGTGACGAGCAGCAGGACCCAGGTCGGGATCATGACGGCGCGGCCGAGCCACGCGAGCAGGTAGAAGCGGGGCAGGCGGCCGATGACCAGCGCCGCGATGTAGCGCCGCAGCGGATAGCCGGAGATCGGCGCCAGCGCGCGCACGACCGCGATCGGCAGGACCGGGACGAGCGAGAAGGCGACGATGATCGCGAACGGGAAGCGGGTCATCCACTTCACGGCCCACCGCATCATGCGGGCGTCGCGCGCGCCCTGGATGCGCGGGTGGCGCATGGCCGCCTCGACGAGCGCGTAGTCGGCGAAGGCGACGACCGCGCTGGCGATCGTCGCCGCGATCGCGATCTGCCACGGCGCGTAGTAGCGGGCCATGTAGAGGACGCCCGGCTCGTGCGGGATCGGCAGGATCGAGTTCGACGGGATGCAGTAGAGGCCGAGCAGGTAGAGGCCGGCCAGGGACGGCGCGACGGCGACGATCGCGGCGCCGGCCGCGGCCACGCCGCACAGCGCGAAGAAGAACATCCGCCAGCGCCGGCTCAAGCGCAGCTTCTGCAGGCGTCGGAGGCTGGGTGGGCGCCACACGGCAGGCCGCGCTCGGCGGCGGGTGACCCTAGCACCCGCGACGCGCCGGGGGCGGCGCCGCGGCGCGGCGCGCGGGCGCCCGGGCGCGGAGCTGGCACGGCGGCGGATTCGACGAAATTCGAGGTTCGATGGTCGACCTCGGTCACGTCTCGTCGGCGTGGTGTCGACGGCTCACCAGTCGCGCGTGATCGAGCGCGTGTACCGTCGAGGATCTGGCGCGACCGGCCGTTCACGGCCGCGCTGGCCCGCGGGTTGCTCTCGCGTCCTCGTCAGCGGGTCGGACACTTTCGGGTACTTGTCCGCCACCACAGGCGTCGATCATTCTGGCGTGCGAGGGACACGCAGAAGGGCGTGGTCTATCCGATGGACGCGGCAGCCACCATCCTGATCGAGGAGGGCGATACGCTCGTGGGCGTGGCGCAGGCGGCGCTCGCGCGGCTGTGCGAGGAGGTGCCCGGCGCGGCGGCGATGCTCGACCTCGAGGACGCGGCGGGCGAGCCGTTCGTCGCCGTCGCGACCGACGACCTCGACGGCCACACGCTCGCCGCCTACCTCGGGGGAAATCACCGCGCGGACCGGCTGCGCGCCGAGGTGCGACGGACGCTCGCGCCGGCGGTGAGCACGTCCTTGCTCGATCGCCGGCAGGCGCGCGAGCACGCCGCCGATCTGGGCTGCGCCGACGGCGTGCGGCGCCACATCGCGGTCGCGCCCCTGACCGGCGCCGACGCGCAGGTCGGCACGCTGCGCCTCGCGAGCGAGTGGCCGCTGAGCGCCGCGGCGGTCGAGCGGCTGGCGGCGGTGGCGGCGCAGGTGTCGGTGCGGCTCGCCAACCTCGGCTTCGCGGCGCGCGGCGGGGGCCGGCCCGCGCTGACCGACCGCCAGCTCCAGGTCGCGCGGCTGGTCGGCCGCGGCTACACCAACGCGGCGATCGCGCGCGAGCTGGGCGTCACCGAGGACGCCATCAAGAAGCACGTCAAGGTCATGATGGCGGAGCTCGACGTCGCCAACCGCGCCGAGCTGGCGGTGGTCGCCGGGCGCACCGCCGGGGGCGAGGTCGTCGACGGCGGTGCGGTGCGGCCGGGCTTCCAGGTCGTCCGCCGCGGGGCGGGAGGCTCGTAGCCGTGGCGGCGTGGTTGCCGCGATGGGCGTGGTGGACGGTGGCGGCCCTCGCGAGCAGCGCCACGATCGTGCTGGTGGTCCGGCGCCTGCTCGATCGCGTGCTCACCCGGACGTCGGGAGGCTGACGTGGACGTCCTCGAGAAGCTCCGGCACGTCGGGCGCGGCGCGGCGATCGCGGCGCGCGCGCTCGCCGACCGCGATCACCCGATCCTCGCGCAGCTCGTGCCGATGCGGCGCTGCAACCTCGCGTGCGGCTACTGCAACGAGTACGACAAGGTCTCGAAGCCGGTGCCGCTCGACACCGTGCTCGGCTGGCTCGACCGGCTGGCCGCGCTGCGCACGGAGATCGTCACGCTCAGCGGCGGCGAGCCGATGCTGCACCCGGACGTCGAGGCGATCCTCGCCGGCGTGCGCGCGCGCGGCATGGTCGCGGGGCTCATCACCAATGGCACGTTCCTCCAGCCCGCGCGCATCGAGGGGCTCAATCGCGCCGGGCTCCAGTACCTGCAGCTCAGCATCGACAACGTGCGGCCCGACGCGACGTCGCAGAAGAGCCTGACGCTGCTCGACAAGAAGCTGGAGAACCTCGCGCGGCTCGCGCGCTTCCAGGTGAACGTCAACTCGGTGCTCGGCTTCGACGGCGGCGACCCCGAGGACGCGCTGGCGATCGCGCAGCGGGCGAGCGCGCTCGGCTTCTCGACGTCGGTCGGCATCCTCCACGACGGCGACGGGCACCTGCGGCCGCTGGGCGCGCGGGCGCGGGCGATCCACGCGGAGATCGTCGGGCTGTCGGCGGGGGTCTACACGCGGATCCGCGGCTTCCAGGACAACCTGATCGCGGGGCGGCCGAACGACTGGCGGTGTCGCGCGGGCGCCCGCTACCTGTACGTCTGCGAGGAGGGCAAGGTCCACTACTGCTCGCAACAGCGCGGCCGCCCGGGCATCCCGCTCGCCGACTACACCGTCGCCGACCTCGCCCGCGAGTTCGACACCCCGAAGCCCTGCGCCCCCTACTGCACCATCGGCTGCGTCCACCGCGCCTCCGCCCTCGACGCCTGGCGCCGCTGACCGCGCCACTGCTCCTCGACGGTGAGCGGCGCGAGCTCCTCGGCCGGTACCGCGGCGCCCAGCTCGTACGTGGGTGAGATGACCAGCCCGCACGTCGGTAGCCCGTGGAGCCCGGTCCCGCTGTCGTACAGGGAAGCCTCAGCACCACGGCGGAACACCCGGTACCGCGTCGCTGGGACACGCGCCGGGGATCTGGACGGCCTCGATCGCGAACGGGGCCGGCGCGCCCGTGCCGCCTGCCAGCGCCCGGACAGGTGTCTGACAGCAGTCGCTGTGCAGGTTCGCCAGGTCGAGGTTGCTGTTCGGGATGCAGCGCAGCGAGCCGTCGAGCGCCTGACCCGCGAAGCAGCTGGTACCGAGGGCGCTGTCGTACAGCTCGCCGTCGTCGACGAGGGGGCCGTCCGTGGTCGACGACGCGTGCGGCCGGATCCGCGTGCCGCTATCGCGCGGGGCCCGCTGCAACGGCGCAAGGCCGTCGACCGGGACCTCGTCGCCGGCCTCGAAGGAGCGCATGCCGGCGTGGGCGGCCGTGCCCGAGCAGTCGTCGTCGCTCCAGCGGTGGAAGAGCGAGACCGGTGAGGTCGCCGCGCCGCGTCGGTAGAAGCGCGGGATCGACCAGACGGCGATGAAGGCGGGACTCTCGGCGACGCCCGGCGGCTCGTTCTCGAACGCTTGCGAGATGCCACCGATCGGATGCGTGCACGCCGCCTCGGCGTAGGTCGCCCCCATGCTGACGGGCAGGCAACGACCGGTGACCTCGGAGAACGCGCAGTCGGTGGCGAGGAGATCGTCGCGCAACGACGATCGGCTCGACGCTCCGTCGTCACCTGCTGCCGGCAACCCGCCATCGCGACCAGCGCCCCCATCACGCCGGTGAACGCATCGACCCTGGGATGCCGCGGCGGACCACCGCGTTCGCATCACGAGCATCGTCCCCGCGCCCGCATGCCGCCGGCCGCGGTCCGCGGCTGTTCATCGGCCCGTCAGGGTTCATCGCCGGACGCGCCGGCGAGATCGGGATGGGTCGGTGGGTACCAGGATGGGTAGAGGTAAAGGACGATCAACTGGTCGTCGCGGATCTCGTACGTGATGCGATACGTCCACCGGCGGGCCCGGACCACGACGAGCTTGTAGTGGAGGCCCCGAAACGCGGAGTCGTCGGGATAGGCACGGCCGGAGCGCGGCGTCGCCGCGAGCAGCCGCAGCGAGCTAACGACCCTTCTTCCGGCGGTTGCCGGCAGGGCGGCGAGCTGTGCGATCGCTCTTGGAACGAGGCGAACCTGCAAGTCCTAGCTCCTTGGCGACCGCGTCGAGGCTGCGCCCGCGTCCGGCGGCGGCGTCGCGCCGGCCTTCAGCGAGGGTCTCCCGCCAGTCCGGCCGTCGCATCTCGTCGATCGCCGCCATCCAGCCCTCGAAGTAGTCGTTGTCGACGAGCACCATGCTCCCGCGCCCGCCGCGCGTGACCCGGAAGATCGTGCCCTCGGTCTCCACCTCGCGCGCGATGCTCGCCGCATTGCGCACCAGGTCGGTCACCGAGATGATTCTTTCCATGCTCCAAGCATATTGTGAGCATATCGAGAACGCAACGGGCGCGTCACGGTCGAGGGCGCCGACGTGCAGGACGAGCGAGTTGCTCGCGGCGCGGCCGCGACGAGCAAGCCTGCTCGCAGCAGCGCGGCCGCCCGGGCATCCCAGTCGCCGACTACACCGTCGCCGACCTCGCCCGCGAGTTCGACACCCCGAAGCCCTGCGCGCCGTACTGCACCATCGGCTGCGTCCACCGCGCCTCCGCCCTCGACGCCTGGCGCCGCTGATCGGGCTACTGCTCCTCGACGGCTACAGGGTCGGGCGCGGGGCGGGGGGAGGAGGCAGCGGGGTGGTGACGCGATAGACCTCGAGCGACGGGACGACGGGGCTCGGCTCGAAGGCCCAGTCGGGCCGCCAGTCGAGCAGCGGGCGGTCGGCGGCCGGGTTCGCCGGGTCGCCCTCGAGCCGCGGCACGTAGGTCGTCCCCGTGTGCGAGCCCGGGTGCTGCTCGGCGGCACCGAAGCCGACCAGGTGGGTCAGCGACGGCAGGAAGCAGGTCGCGCCGTCGGCCTGCGCGACCATCGACCCGTCGGGCGTGATCCTCACGAAGCGCCCGCTGGCGGTCTGGAGGTTGATCCCCTCGGTGGCGACGGTCTGGCCGGCGACCTTCGCGCACGGACGCTGGACGGTGAAGATGGTGTCGAGCGCGAAGGCGCGCGGGTTCCCGAGCGTGCCATCCGGCCCGCCGTCGAGGGTCCCGCCGGACAGGTAGCCGCCGAGCGGCTTCAGCTCGGTGGCGCTGTTGCCGGCGCGCGCCTGCGGGATCTCGAGGGCGATCGAGTCGCCGTCGGCGAGCGCGGTGGGCCCGGCGCCGACGGCCACGAGCTGCACGCAGCGGTGGCCGGGCAGCTCGAACCGCGAGGCGGCGGGATCGCAGGCGGTGGGGCTGGAGACCTCGACCTCGTCGATCGCGGTGCCCTTGTTCTTCACCTCGATCTTCACGTAGCGCGCGGACGTCGGCGGGAAGCTGACGTGGATGGTCTGCCCGGCGCCGAGCACGACGTCGCTGGTGTCGTCGTGGACCTTCTGGTACTCGGTCGCGTCATGGGCGTCGTTGCCGTTGGCGTAGACGTCGTCGGTCTTCGCGAGCCACACGCTGAAGGCGCCCGGGCTGCGGTCCTTGAAGGCGCCGGTGCGGTCGCGGCCGAAGCGGACGCCGTCGACGGGGAGCTCGCGCCCGAGGTCGATCTTCACCCAGTTGTCGGCGGTGGCGCCGATCCAGCTCGCGCCGTTGCCGTAGAGGCCGTCGTTGAGGTGCGCCTGGGCGTGGATCGCGTAGCCGGTGAACAGGTCCTTCGTCACCGCCGGCTTCGCGAAGCCATTGCCTGCATAGGCGACGTCCATCGACCGATCGAACGGCCGCATCGTGCAGTCCGGCGGCGAGAACCCGGCGCGGCACTGGTCGGGGCCCGTGCTGATGGTGGCGTCCACCCCCCAAGGATGGTCGGCGACCGCCGAGGTGGCGAACGAGGTGAGGACGGTGAGGATCGGCAGGGCCACGCCGCGGCGCCACGTGAGGGTCATCGTCATCTACCTCCTGGACGCCGGGGACACGCCGCCATTCAACGGGTCGAGTCTAACCCCAGTCTGACCCGGCGGGCGGTCCGCGGGCGGCGTGGCGCCGGTCCCGCTCCTCGTCCGGGCGGCTCGGTCGCAGCGATCGAGGCGGCACCGGGGCCCGCGGCGAGCATGGTCATCGGTGCCTCCTGCCGTCGACAGAGGCGCGCGTGCTTCGCCTTGCGACGGCGCGCGACGGTCAGCGGGCGGGGCGCGGCGCGAAGTGGCGGCGGCCGACGAGGGCCATGGCGGCGAGCCAGGTGGCGACGATCGTGAGGCCGCCGGCCTCGCGGTACTCCTCGACCTTGCCGCCCTTCTCGCTCATCTTGCGCCAGAGGTCGGTGGCCTGGACGTGGCCGATCACGCCCGACCACCAGTAGAGGCCCCACGCGGCGGCGACCAGCGCGACCAGCGCCGCCGCCCGCCAGCCGCCGTCGACGTGGAGCGCCGCGACCGTCGCCGCGGCGCCGCCGCCGTAGAGCAGCATCCAGCGGATCGGATCCGGATCGTTGTACTGGAGGCCGACCGCGACCAGGCAGAGGCACGCGAAGACGAGGTTGGCACCCATCAGCCAGCGCACGCGCCGAGGGTAGCGCGCCGCGGCGGCCGGCGCCGCGGTCAGGGCCGCAGCACGCGGTTGTCGATGAGGCGGGTGCGGTCGAGGAACGCCGCGATCGCGAGGACCGCGGGCCGGTCGACGCGCGTCAGCTCGGTGAGCTCGGCGGCGTCGCGCAGCTCGACGTAGTCGATGCGGACCAGCGGCTCCGCCTCGAGCGGCGCGCGCGCCGCCTCGAGCAGCGCCGCCGGATCCCGCTCGCCGGCGGCGAACCGGCTGGCGGCGGCGTCGAGCCCGCGCGACAGGGCCAGCGCGGCGTGGCGCTGGGCGGGCGCCAGGTAGACGTTGCGCGAGCTCATGGCCAGACCGTCCGGTTCCCGGACGATGGGAACGCCCACGATCTCGACGCCGAGATCGAGATCGCGGGCGACCCGCCGCAGGATCGCGAGCTGCTGGTAGTCCTTCTCGCCGAAGAACGCGACGTCCGGGCGGATCAGGTTGAACAGCTTGGTGACCACCGTCGCCACGCCGGCGAAGTGGCCGGGCCGCCGCGCGCCGCACAGCGGCCGCTGCAGCTCGCGCGCCTCGACGAACGTCTGGGCGCCGGGCAGGTACATCGCTGCGGCGTCGGGGCAGAACGCGAGATCGACGCCGCAGGTCCGCGCCTTCGCCAGGTCGCCCGGCTCGTCGCGCGGGTAGCGGTCGAGGTCCTCGTTCGGCCCGAACTGCGTCGGGTTGACGAAGATCGTCAGCACGACGACGTCGGCGGCGGCGCGGGCCGCGCGCAGGAGCGAGAGGTGGCCGTCGTGCAGGTAGCCCATCGTCGGCACCACCGCGATCCGCTGGCCCTCGCGGCGCAGGTGCGCGGCGCGCGCCCGCATCGCCGCCGGATCGCGGAGGACCTCGAACGGCAGCCGCGACGGCAACGGTCCGCTCGGCGCGAGCGGATCGAGGGGCGTCATCGCTAGCGGGCGCCCGCGCTGGCGTACGGGACGACCGGCTCCGGCTTGGCCGCGAGCGAGAAGCTCTCGGCGGCGGCCGGGAACGCCCCGCTGCGGACGTCGGCGATGAACCGCTCGCACGCGTCCTTGATCGTCCCCGACAGGTCGGCGTAGCGGCGCACGAAGCGCGGCTTGAACCGCTCGTCGAGGCCGAGCAGGTCGTAGCAGACCAGCACCTGGCCGTCGCAGCCGTCGCCGGCGCCGATGCCGATCGTCGGCACCGTCAGGGCGGCGGTCACCGCCGCCGCGACCTCGGTCGGCAGGCCCTCGAGGACGATCGCGTACGCGCCCGCCGCCTCGAGCGCGCGGGCGTCGGCGATCAGGCGGTCGGCGGCGCCCTCCTCCTTGCCCTGGATCTTGAAGCCGCCGAGCTGGTGCACCGACTGCGGCGTGAGGCCGAGGTGGCCCATCACCGGGATGCCGGTGGCGACCAGGCGCGCGACCAGCGGCGCGTGCTGGGCGCCGCCCTCGAGCTTGACCGCGTGGCAGCCGCCTTCCTTGACGAGGCGGCCGGCGTTGCGGAGGCCCTGCTCGACGGACTCCTGGTACGTCATGAACGGCATGTCGCCGACGAGCTGCGCGCGGCGCGCGCCGCGGCCGACCGCGCGGCAGTGGTAGATGATCTCCTCGAGCGTGACCGGCAGGGTGTTCTCGTGGCCCTGCACGACCATGCCCAGCGAGTCGCCGACCAGGAGGATGTCGGCGCCGGCCTCGTCGAGGAGCCGGGCGAAGGTGGCGTCGTAGGCGGTGATCATCGCGATCTTCTCGCCACGAGCCTTCTGCGCCGCCAGCGTGTGGAGCGTGACGCGAGAGAGCTGCTTTGACATGGGACCTCGGGTCGCGGTCCCGTGAGTGGGATCCACGCCTGTCCCGAGTGTAGCAGTCCGCCCGCGGTCGGGGGTGGCGATCAGGGGGCGGCGATCGGGACGTGCACGGTGCCCCAGCTCCCGGCCGGGGGCCGGGGCAGGACGATGCCGGCGGCGGCCTTCTCGACGCAGGCGGCCGCCGCCTCGGTCGCCTCGGTGGGGACGCCCTCGAAGGTCAGGCGGGTGGTCGCCTCCAGGCCGGGCTGCTCGCTGATCGGCGGCCCGCTGTCGTCGCTGGACAGCCGCAGGCGCAGCAGCGGACCGGGCGGGCGCGACCGCGGCGCCGGCGGTGCGGGGCGCGCGCCGGCCGCGGCGCCGAGCTCGGTGATGCGGAGGTCGACGAGCGTCGACGGGATCGGCACGAGGCACGCGCGCAGGGCCGGCATGCGCGCCCGGACGATCCGCTCGACGGCGGCGCGGTCGCCGAAGCCGCCGCCGGTGATGGTGAGGCGCGACGCCAGCTCGAGGCCGGCGAGGCCGTCGAGGTGCTCGCGCGCGCGGGCGCGCCACGGGCTCGTCGGCGGCGCGACCTCGAGGTAGCGGCGGAAGTAAGCGAGCGCGTCCTCGGGGCTGAGGTCGCCGGGCGGATCGCCGGCGGGGGTGAGCGCGGCGAGGCCGAGCAGGTACTCGCGGTCGCCGGCGGCGATCGGCGGCGGCCGGTTGCTGCCGGTCACCAGCCGGGCGCCGGGATCGTACTTCTGCGCCTCGCTGGCGGCGGCCTCGGCGAGCCAGGTCTGGCGGGCGCGGTCGCGCGCCATCGCCAGCATCCACAGCGCGTCGGCGTCGTGGCCGCCGCGTCCGACGGCGTTGGCCTCGGCGAGCGCGCTGGCGGCGTCGTCGACGCGACCGGCGGCGAGGTACGCCTCGCCGAGCCGCAGCCACAGCTCCGGCATCGGCCGGCCGTCGGGCCTCGCGGTGTCGCCGCGCGCGATCACGGCCTGGAGGCCGGCGATGGCGCCGTCGAGATCGCCGCTGCGGCCGCGGCAGATCGCGAGCGCGATGGTCAGCGAGCGATCGCTCGCGAGCGCGATGCCGATGCCGCCGCCGGGGACGAGCGGCGCGTACGGGTTCGGCGCCGGCGGCACGGTGGCGCCCGGCGCGGGGCGCGGGCGCAACGCCCAGGTCGGATCGATCGCGACGGCGTGGGCGTAGCCGTCGGCGCACGCGGCGAAGTCGCGGACCTGATCGGCGAGGATGCCGTAGAGGACCCAGGCGTCGATCAGCTCGGGGCGCTGGTGGGCGGCGTCGAGGAGCAGCGCCATGCCGCGGCGGCGATCGGCGGCGCCGCTCAGCAGCGCGTCGCGCACCGACTGCTGGTAGCGGGCGCGGCCGGGATCGGCGACGCGCGACCAGAAGGCGCTCGCGTGCTCGGCGCGTTCGTCGGGATCGACGGCGGGCGGCGGGTAGCGGCGCGACTGCGCGCGGGCGGCCGGCGCGGACGCGAGCGCGGCGACGGCGACGGCGGCGACGGCGGCGAGCGCGAGGCGGGACCGCGGCGCGGGGGCGGCGGTCACGGTGGCGGCCAGCGGGGCAGGCCGCGCGCGGGCACGTGGCGGGTGCGCTCGCGATCGTCCGGCGGCGCCAGCTTGAGCAGCGCGTCCCGGTTGTGGCGCGCGCGGTCGGCGAACTGCGGGTGGGCGCCCGACTTGATGAACGCGTCCCAGTGGTCGATCGCCTGGCCGTAGTCGCCCAGCGCCTCCTCGGCGAGCGCGAGGTAGTAGTACTCCTCGCCGGCGGGCACGTAGAAGATGCGGCCGAGCCGCAGGTCATCCTTGAAGCGCGTGAGCCCGAGGGGGCCGCGTGCCGCCATGATCGCGCGCGCCTCGGTGCCCTGCTCGTCGCGATCGAGGGTGACCGCCAGCCCGTACTCCTCGGAGAGGTCGGCCCCGTTGGCGAGGCAGCGCCGGTAGGTCTCGATCGCGCCGTCGATGTCGCCGAGCATCATCTCGGTCTCGGCGAGGTTGCCGAGCACCTGGTACGAGACGCTGTCGGGCTGCAGCTCGAGCAGCTCGAGGTAGTCGGCGCGCGCGGCGGCAAGGTCGTCGTGGGTGCCGAGCCAGGTGCGCGCGACGGCGCGGCTGAACAGGATGTCCTCCGCGATGCGGGGATCGCCGGGCGCGAGCCGCTCGAACGCCTCCCAGTGCTCGATCATCCGCTGGCGGGTCGCCGGCGTGTGCGGCGACGGGCAGGGCAGCGGATCGCTCGGCTGGCAATCGAGGTAGAAGGAGTGCAGCACGTCGGCCGCGCGGAAGTGCGGCTCGGCGAGGTCTGGCCGCAGGTGGGCGGCGGTCTCGTACGAGGTGACGGCGCGCTCGACGAGGCGCGCGCGGGTGAGCGGGACGTCCATCGCGACCGCGCGCTCGACCGCGTCGTCGCCGTCGAGCATGGCCTGATCGTAGGCGTGCTGCGTGCGCGCCTGCTCGGGGGAGACGGCGGCGGAGGTCCACAGATCGCCGGCCGCGGAGGGGCGCACGGCGAGCAGCGAGACGGCCGCGAGCGTGGCGGCGAGCACGCGCGCGCCGATCATGGCGTGGCCCCCGGCGGCAGCGGTGGCGCCGG
>DASZXE010000623.1:0-5636 GCA_035546475.1 Kofleriaceae bacterium | reverse complement strand
GCGGGCGCAGCGCCGGATCCTCGGCGAGGCAGGCGCGGGTCGCGCGTTCCCAGCGGCGGTCGCGCCAGGCCGCGCCCTCGCCGGTGACCGGCGGCAGGGGCGCCGGCTGGCTGCTCGTCGCCGACGCGGACGGCTCCGGCGTCGGCGGCGCGACCGGCAGCCGCCCGTGCTGCAGCTCGAACATGCAGACGCCGAGCGCGTACAGGTCGGTCGCCACCGACGGCGCGGCGCCGGCGACCAGCTCGGGCGCCATGTACGCGGGCGTGCCGGCGACGGTGGTGCCGTCGGCGCTCGCGCCGGCCGCCGGCGTGCCGATCATCGTGCCGACCGGCAGGGCGAGGCCGAAGTCGGTGATGACCGCGCGGCCGCCCTTGTCGAGCAGCATCACGTTGGCCGGCTTGAGGTCGCGGTGGATCACGCCGGCCGCGTGGGCAGCGGCGATGCCGGCGAGCAGATCGTCGAGGATGCGGCGCGCCTCGGCGGGCGCCGGCGAGCCGCGGCGCAGGCGCGCGGCCAGGGTCTCGCCGGCGAGGAACTCCATGGTGTAGAAGGCGAGCGTCGGTCCGCCGGGCGGATCGTGGTGGTCGAGGTCGAAGACGCGGCAGACGTTCGGGTGGGTCACCGTGCGCGCGACCTGGATCTCGCGGCGGAAGCGGGTGAGCGCGTGCGGGTCGTCGGCGATGTGCGAGCGCACCGTCTTGAGCGCGACGCGCGTGTGCAGCGCGGTGTCCTCCGCCTCGTAGACCTCGCCCATGCCGCCGCGCGCGATGAAGCGGACGATCCGGTAGCGGCCGCGCAGGCGCGTGCCGGCGGCGAGCTGCGGGCCGCCGAGCTCGACCTCGGCGGGCGTCGCCGAGGCGGTCGGGGCCTCGGCGAGCATGCGCGCGACCACCTCCGCCTGGACCGGTGCGGTCGGATCGTCGGCGGCGGGCACCGAGGCCATTGTACGTGACCGCGCGCCGGAGCTGGTGGCAACGATCGGCGACGCGCGTCCGAGGGGCGCGGCGTCAGCGCGGCTTGCGGCCGGTGCCGCGCGCGATGCCGTAGGCGTCCATCCAGCGATAGACCTGCTTGCGGTTGCGGCGGGCGCGGCGCGCGACATCGGCGACCCGGCCGCCGCACGCGTCGAGCAGCGCGAGCAGCTCCTCCTTCGGCATCGGCGTCTTGTCGCCCGCGTCGGCGGCGTCGGCGGCCTCGCCGCGGTCCTCGCCTCCGTTCGCGCCCGCGCCGTGCTCGTCGCCGGCGCCGTCACCCGCATCGCCGGCGTCGTCGCCCTCGTCGGCGGCCGGCGCGATCACCTCGCCGCGCCGCCGCCGCGCCAGCTCGTCGGCCAGCTCGGCATCCAGGTCCGCCAGCTCCCAGCGCTCGCCGTCGGGGTGCAAGACCGCCATCCGCTCGGCGAGCCGGCGCAGCTCGCGCACGTTGCGCGGCCAGCCGTGGCAGAGCAGCGCCTCGACGACGTCCGCCGACGCCGGCCGCCCGCGGACCTCCTCCGGCAGGAGCCGCGTCCACAGCCCGGCGATGTCCTCGCGGCGATCGGCGAGCCGCGGCGTCGTCAGCACCACGCCGGCGAGCCGCGCGTACAGGTCCTCGCGGAAGCGGCGCGCCTCGATCGCCGCCGTCAGCGGCACGTGCGTCGCCGCGACGACCCGCACGTCGACGACCACCGGCGTGCTGGCCCCGACCGGCGTCACCTCGCCGTTCTCGAGCGCGCGCAGGAGCTTCGGCTGCGCCTCCGCCGGCATGTCGCCGACCTCGTCGAGGAACAGCGTCCCGCCGTCGGCGGCGACGAACGCGCCCGGCTGATCGGCGACCGCGCCGGTGAACGAGCCCTTGCGGTGGCCGAACAGCGCGTTCTCCACCATCGTCGGCGCGAGCGCGGCGCAGTTGACGGCGACGAACGCGCCCGCGCGCCGGCTGCGCGCGTGCACCGCCCGCGCGACCAGCTCCTTGCCGGTGCCGGTCGCGCCGACGACGAGCACCGGCAGCGCGCTCGGCGCGACCTGGCGGATCGCCTTGCGCAGCGCCGTGATCGCCGCGCCGCCGCCGTGCAGCCCCATCGGGTCCTCGCGCTCGTCGGGCGCCGCCACGCCCTCGGCGAGCACGATCACCGACTCGCCGAGCCGCACGACGTCGCCGACGCCGATCGCGCGCGACGTGCCGACCCGCGCGCCGTTGACGTAGACGCCGTTGCTCGACCCGCAGTCGGCGAGCACGTGGGCGTCGAGGCCGCGCTCGTACGTCACCGTCGCGTGGACGCGCGACACGCTCGGATCGTCGAGCGCGAGATCGAACGGGCCCTCGACGGCGCGGCCGATCTGCACCGGCCGCTCGCCGAGCTCGCGCGGCGGGGGCAGGCCGCCGGGCCCGTGGACCACCCGCGCCACCACCCGCCGCCGGGGCGCCAGGTTGCGGGTCGCCGCCGGGGTCTTGACCGTGATCGCCGGCACCGGTGCCCCGATCCTACTGCCGGCGCGGCGTACGGCAACGCACCGCGGGGGACACCTGGGAGCTGTCCCCGTCCCACGCGCCGCCGCGCCGGACGTGTCCCCGTCCCGGTCCGGCGACGGGACGCCCGCGCGCAAACCCGCGTCGCGCCATGGCTCCGGGCTGGCAAGCGGCTTGCTCAACCGTTCGCCGAGACGAACTTCCCACGGAGATTGCCATGAAGCGCACGACCCTCATCTCGCTCTTCTCGACCAGCCTCCTCGCCCTCGCCGTGCCGGCGTGCACCGATCCCGGCACCGACTCCTCCACCGCCGCGTCGACGTCCGGCACCGCGCGGCTCGCCATCGTCGTGACCGGCGACGCGAGCAGCTCGCTCGACCTCGTCGCCACCGACAGCGCGACCGGCGACGTCGCGGTCACCCAGCACCTCACGCTGTCCGCCGACGGCAGCGTGGCGGCCACCGTCCAGCTCCCCGAGGGTCAGTACGACTTCAGCCTGTCGGCGCTGGCCGACGACGGCGTCACCGTCACCGCCCACGGCAACGTCGACGTGCTCATCGCCGCCGAGGCGACGATCAACCTGAACGCGACGCTCGACGCCGCGGCCGGCGGCGGCCTCGAGACCGAGGTCAACACGCCGCCCGCGATCGACGGCGTCGGCGTGAACGTCATCGACAACCTCGCGCTCGGCCTCGACCACCTCGGCGACGCGACGATCGACGCGCAGGTCTCGGATCAGGAGGGCGGCCAGATCACCTTCTTCTGGTCGGGCCTCACGCTCGACGGCTCGGTCCAGGGCGGCTCGAGCCTCGCGATCGACAACGACGCGATGGTGCAGGCGCAGCTCTCGGGCGCCCTGAACCTCGACCTCGGCGCGCAGTTCTTCGTCGTGGCGCAGGACGAAGCCGGCGGCGCCGCGCTCGCCCAGGTCACGATCGGCGGCAACGGCACCTGCCTGCTGTGCGGCTCGACGACCGTGCAGATCGACGCCGGTGCCAACGTCGGCGTCGACACCGGCGACGTGAGCCAGCAGCTCGCGGCCTGCCTCGACGCGCACGTGTCGTGCGAGGCCTCGTGCGACGCCGCCGCCCAGACCGACGGCAACGACACCCAGGCGCAGGCCTCCTGCAACCTGGCGTGCGGCGCCGAGCTGGCCGACTGCGCGAACGAGTGACGCGGCCCTCGCGCGCGCGAGGCGAACGACAGGCGGGCCGGTCAGCCCGCCTGTCGGCGTAGCGGCTGGCTGGGCGGGCGGAGCGGCACGACCACCTGCGGGCTCGGCGGGAACTGGAACTCGAGCGTGGTGCCGGCGCCGTCGGTCGTCGTGATCGTCATCGTGCCGCCGAGCTCGTTCACCGCCTCGCGCAGCACGGCCAGGCCGACGCCGCGGCCCGAGGTCTCGGTCGCCGCCTCGCGGGTGGTGATGCCGTCGGCGAACAGCGCGGCCTGCAGCTCGCGCTCGTTGCCGGCCGGCAGGCCGACCTCCTCGGCGCGGTGGCGGACGGTGTTCCAGTCGACGCCGCGGCCGTCGTCGGAGAGGGTGACGCGCAGGCCGGCGTGGCTGACGGTGGCGCCGAACGCGACGAGGCCGCGCGCCGGCTTGCCGGCGGTGATGCGCTCGGCGGGCGGCTCGAGGCCGTGATCGACGGCGTTGTTGACCGCCTGGATCAGCCCGCGCCAGAACGGGGCCCAGCGGCCGGCCTCGAGGCGGATGCCGCTGTCGCGGATCGACACCTCGATCTCCCCCTTGCCGAGGCGGCGGGCGAGCTGCTGGGCGTGCAGGCCGAGCCGCTCGAAGCGGCGCGCGACCGGCTCGTGCGCCCACGACGCCAGCAGCGCGGCGAGGTCGCGGCCGGTGGCGCCGTGGCGCACCTTGTCGACGGCGGCGTCGAGCTCGTGGCGATCGATCTCGACGACCTGGCGGGTGCGATCGCCGAGGAGCTGGGCGACGCGGCCGACGACCTCGCGCCAGGCCGCGCGCAGGCGGTCGCGCTGATCGGCCCCGAGCGGCAGGCCGGTGCGGCCCTCGGCGAGCTCGGTCTCGATCTGGTGGCACAGCTCGGCGAACGCCTCGAGGCCGTACAGCCGGCAGTTGCCCTTGAGCGTGTGCAGCGCCCGCTTCTCGATGACGACGTCGGCGGGCCGGTCGAGCGCGGCGACGAGGTCGCTGGTCTCGTCGATGAACTCCTCGAAGCCGGTGCGATCGTGGCTGATGCGGCGGAAGACGGTCATCAGCTCGTGCTCGGCGCGCTCGGCGCCGTCGGCCTCGACGCGCGCGGTGACGTCGCTGACGACCAGGAGGATGCGATCGAGGCGCGCGCCGTCGAGGATCGGCGAGTAGGTGACCTCGAAGTGCTGCTCGCCGCGCGTGAAGCGGCGGGGGAACTGGTCGATCACGACCTCGAGCGGCAGGGTGCCCTCGCGCACGCCGTCGAGCGCGAGCTCGAACCAGACGGCGAACTCGGGCGCGTGGCGGCCGAGGAGGTCGACGAAGGTCCCGCCGTCGGGGACCGCGCCGAACCAGCGCTCGAGCACCGCCGAGCGATCGCGGTCCATCACGCCCTGCACGTCGATCGTGACCAGCCCCTGACCGACGTGATCGAGGAGGAGCCGGATGCCGCGGCCGCGCTGCTGCGCCTCGCGGGTGCGGGTGTCGAGGATCTTCTCCAGGCGCGCCGCGTAGTCGGCGAGCCGGCGGTCGCGGACGTGGATCGCGTGGGTGAGGACGAAGATGAGGAGGGCGCCGATCGCGACGCGGACCAGGCTGCCGAGCACCGCGGCGTGGACCACGCTCTCGACGGCGGCCGGACCGGCGGCCGACATGCGCTCGGCGCGGGCGATCAGCAGCCAGCCGTAGCCGGCGCTCAGGACGACGAGCAGGACGAGCGAGACGATCCGGAGCCGCCAGATCGGGAAGGGAGGGTGAGAGGGCGGCATGGAGCGTGCGCCGGCGCAGGACGCGCCTTCGCACTCATCGGGAATCGACCAAGGTCCACCCGCGTCGAGCGGTGGGGAGGGTGCGCGGCGCCCCAGACGGGTGCCGGTGGGTCATCCGCGCGGGGTGAGACGAGCGTCCAGGCGCGGCGCTGGGCCCTTCGGTCTGGCCTTGCCTGGTCCCGGCTACGCGGCGGCGGTCCGGCGGCGCGGCGCGGCGCCTCGCCAGGCGTCGCGGAGCTCGGCGAGCACGT
>DASZXE010000622.1:0-1890 GCA_035546475.1 Kofleriaceae bacterium | reverse complement strand
CTGGGATGCGTTCGGCCGCATCCCGGCCGCGTACCGCGAGGTGCTCGTCCTCTACTACCAGCAGCAGCGGTCGATCGGCGAGGTCGCCGCGGCGCTGGGCATCAGCGAGGACGCGGCGCTAAAGCGGCTCACGCGCGGACGGCGCCAGCTCGCCGGCGAGGTCACCGGCGCGATCGAGGCGACCCTCGAGCGCAGCCGCCCGCGCGGCGGTCTGGTGTCGTCGGTGATGGCGGCGCTACCGCCGTTCGCGCCGCTCGCGGGCGGCGCGGCCGTCGCGGGATCCGTCGCAGGCGCGTCGGCTGCGGCGCCGGCCGGATCGGCGGCGGCCGCGTCGTCCGTCTCGGCGGCAACGGCGGCCTCCGTCTCGTCGGCAACGGCGGCGTCGCCGGCAGCGGCGTTGTCGTCGGCAGCGGCAGCGTCGTCGGCAGCGGCATCGGCGGCGTCCTCGACGGTGCCGCCCGCACCTGCACCTGCGTCCACGGCCTGGCCCCATGTCGCCACCTCTCAACCGTCAGGAGCCAGGATGTTGAAGCTGTCGTTGTTCTCGAAGGTCGCCCTCGCCGTCGCGGTGGGTGGTGGACTCGCCGGCGCCGTCTACGTCGCCACCGGTGATCGCGGCGGAGCGTCCGCCGCCGCTGCCGCGGAGCCTGCGCCGCCGCCGACGCTCGCGCCGTCGCCAGCCGCGCCGAGCTCCACGCCGGCCGCGATGACCGCGATCGCGCGTGCGCCGCTCGCCTCGCGGCCACGTGCCGCGCCGCCGCCCGCGCATGTGCAGGCGGGCGCCGGCAGCGGTAGCTGCGATCATCCCGACGACGCCACCGCCGACGACGGCGAGCAGCTCGACCCGGCGCTCGTCGAGAGCACTGGCCTCTACCGCGGGCCGTCGCGGGGACCCGCGGACGCGCCCGTGCAGATCGCGGTCTTCACCGACCTCGAGTGTCAGTTCTGCGCCGCCGTCCTCGGCACGATCGACGAGCTGTGGGACGACTACCCGGGCCAGCTCCGCCTCGTCGTGAAGCAGTTCCCGCTGCCGTCGCACACCGGCGCGGAGCTCGCGGCGGAGGCGTCGCTCGCCGCCGAGGCGCAGGGCCGCTACTGGCAGTTCCACGACCTGGCGATGGCGTTCCAGGACGACCTCACGCGCACGTCGATGATCGGGCTCGCGCAGCGCGCCGGCCTCGACGTGGCGGCGTTCACGCGCGCGCTCGACGAGCACACCTACGCGGCGGCGGTCGCGCGCGAGGTCGCGGCCGGCGAGCAGCTCGCCGTCGAGGGCACGCCGACGTTCTTCATCAACGGCCACCGCTTCACCGGCGCGCAGCCGGTCGCCGCGTTCCGCGCCGCGATCGACCGCGAGCTCGGCCGGTAGCGCCGCGGGTCGCGGCTGGTCCGGCGGCGCGGAGGTCGCGGAGGCGAGCGCGTGCACGGCTGCGCTGCAGATCGTGCAGAGCGGCGTCTGCAGGATCCGCTGGCGAGCCGCGGAGCGTGCAGGCGCGACGCGGGCCTGCGTCGGCGCGCGATCGAGAGCGACCGGCGTCGTGTCGACGTGGACGTCGACGGTGCGCCGCGGTTGCGGCCGCCCCCGGTGCTGCCCCGATGAATACCGGCGCGCCCCTTGCAGTCGGTCGCTGCGATGAGCTCCCGACTGATCCGTTCGCTGGCTCCCTGGTTGCTCGGTGCGCTCCTCGCCGGCGGTGCGGGTTGCGTCGTGGCCGCGCGGCCGCCGGTGGTGCCGGCCGCGGTCGGTCCGGCCGACGGTGCCGTCGATGTCGAGGTCGCGCCGCCACCCGGCGACGGCGACCAGCCGTGGGTCGACGGGCAGGGGCCCGGCGGCGACGGCCGCCACGGCGGTGGCGGCGGCGGTGGCTACCACGGTGGCGGTGGCGGTGG
>DASZXE010000621.1:0-3648 GCA_035546475.1 Kofleriaceae bacterium | reverse complement strand
CGCCTGCCGTGCAGCGCCTCGGCGAGCGCGACGCCGAACGCGAACTGATCGGCGGCCGGCCCGGCCTGCCAGGCGAGCTGCTCGGGGGCCATGTAGCCGGGCGTGCCCGCGATGCCGCTGTCGCTGCCGGCGGCGAGCCGCGGCCCGACCGCCGCGCGATCGCCGTCCTTGCGCGCGAGCCCGAAGTCGGCGACCCGCACGCGGCCGTCGCGCCCGACGAGCACGTTCTCCGGCTTGAAGTCGCGGTGGACGATGCCGGCGCGGTGCGCGGCCGCCAGCCCGCGCGCCGCGTCGAGGTAGAGCTCGAGCAGCTCGCGCCACGTGCGGCCGCCGCGCGCCTGCCACTGGCGCGCGTCCTCGCCGGCGACGAACTCCATCGCGATGTAGAGGTGGTCGCCGTGGCTGCCGACGCCGAAGACAGTGACGACGTTCGGGTGCGACAGCCTCGCCATCGCGGTCGCCTCGCGCAGCGCGCGCGTGCGTCCCGCGTCGGTGTCGACGCGCGCGTGCAGCTTGAGAGCGACGTCGCGCTCGAGGCGGCGATCGCGCGCGCGGTAGACGACGCCCATGCCGCCGGCGCCGATGCGGCCGGCGACGACGTAGTCGCCGACCTGCGTGCCCGGCAAGAGGTGCGGCTGCTCGAGGCCGTCCATCGCGGCGAGCAGCCGGCGCAGATCGTCGTCGGCGCCGTCGCCCGCCTCGCCGCCGTCGTCGGCGTCGAGCGCGTCCACCGTCGACGCGTGCGCCGCCTCCGCGTCCGCCCCCGCGGCGTCGCGACCGTCACCAGGACGCCCGGCCATTCGTCCCAGTGTCGCCGCGAGCGCCGGTGGGGGTCAATCGCGCTCGCAGGCACGCGGCGCGCGCCGGCGGCCCGGACGGTCACCGAGCCGCGGAGCTGCTAACGTCGAGGCATGCGCGGCAGGCGTTGGGCGGCCCTCGCGATCCTGCTCGCCGCCGGCTGCGGCGACGGCGGCGACGACGGCGGCGGGCCGGCGCCGGGCGACACCGTCGGCTCGATCGAGCTCGAGGAGGCCGACCTCGGCGGCCAGCTCGGCGGCACCGCGACGGTCTACGCGAGCTTCGAGGCGCCCGGCCAGGCCGACGTCGCGAACGACGGCACGTGCCGCGTCTACCCGTGGCCGTGCCTCGGGCAGGTCGGCGCGTGCGCGACGCCGCCGCAGTACTCGGCGGGCGCGATCACGATCGCCGGGCTCGCCGTGCCGCTGACGCTGCGCCCGGATCCGTCGTCGCACTTCTACGCATCGCCGGCCGGCCTGCCCGACGACCTGTTCGCCGACGGCGCGACGATCACGGCGACCGCCGCGGGCGATCAGGTCGACGCCTTCAGCCTCACCACCGGCGGCGTCGCGCCGCTGGTGTCGCCGTACGTCGGCGCCACGCTCGGCCTCACGCCCGGCCAGCCGTACGCGCTGACCTGGACCGCCGGCGGCGGCGACGCGCGCATCCAGCTCGAGGTCAACTGGGCCGACATCTGCCACGCCGGCGCCGCCTGGTACGTGCTCGTCTGCGAGACCGACGACACCGGCGCGTTCACGGTGCCGGCCGCGATCACCGCCGCCTTGCCCGCCGACGGCTTCTCGCAGTGCGGCGCCCGGCTCGCGCGCGTGCGCCGCGCCACCGTCCCCGGCCGCGACGTCTCGCTCATCGTCGCCAGCTCCGACTACTTCGGCTTCTTCTGACCCGCCTTTCGCCCTTTTTCGCGATGCTCGTACATCAGGCCTCGAGGAGCGGGTAACCAGCTCGGTCGCGGCCCGACGAGACGTGGATCGCGCGACACGGTCGCGCCGGCCGGCCGAGGGATGTGGCCGAAAGCGGGGTGGTGCCCTACCGGCTCCGCCGGTCTCCGCCGGTAGGGCCGGTAGGGAGGGCTGCAGCCCCTCGGGATCGATCTGACTCGCCGGCCCTGGAAGGGCGAAAGACGAGATCAGAGCCGCGGCTTCGATCAGGCCGAGACCGACGACTGCACCTGGCCGTTGGCGCTCCAGGTGCCCGAGCTGGCCGCGCAGGTGACGGTGGTGGTCAGGTGGACGGCGTCGATCTGCACCGACGCGAAGTCGAGCCGCTGCACGTTGTTGAGGTTCAGGTTCTGGTTGGAGATCGCGCCGTCGAAGTTGGCGCTGCGCGAGCCGTTGATGTTGTCGGCCTGGAACGGCTGCCAGCCGAAGACGTCCTTCTGGAAGACGCACTCGCCGTCGGCCCGCAGCTCGCCCGACGGCCACATCTTCTCGGCGTTGGCGGTGATCTTGAGCCGCTTGTTGCCGCTGCCGCCGTCGAAGAAGCCGGTGTTGCTGTTGTAGAAGGCCTCGCTCGGCGACGGGTCGCCGGCGGCCTCCTGCTTGGCGGCGGCGATCGCCTCCTCCTGCGCGGCGTGGACCGCGGCGCGGTCGCCGCCGTCGACGGCGACCAGGTAGCCGACCTCGATGACGTGGTAGGCGCGGTCCGGGCCGATCGCGCGGCAGAGGTCGCCGTAGCGCGCGCAATCGAACGGCCCGCGGTGGGCGTCGAGCCACTGCGCGTCGGTGAGCTGCGTCTGCGAGACGTGCTTGGCGGCCAGGATCTGGTCGGCGGTGAGGCCGAACAGGTAGTCGTCGCTGGTGCCCGGCTGGTCGACGCAGCCGGCGGCGAGCGAGAGGGCGAGGAGGGAGACGGTGGTGAGCGAGCGCTTGATGATCACGGGACACTCCTGTGGTGCGGAGCCGCGACCGACACGGTCGGCGGTCGCCCGGCGCAGGAGCACGGCGCGGGCCACCTGCCGCGCGCGTGCGATCGCGCGCTTGGCGCCACCGGCCGCCGCGTCCCGCCCGCGCTCCGCCGAATCGGCGCGCCGCGCCCGCCACCCGCACGCGGAATCGGCGCGCCGTCCGCGATCACGCAGCCGCCCTGACCGGGCCGGCCGTCAGCGGCGGGCGGCGTGGGTGACGGTGATCTCGTCGACCGGGACGTCCTCGAGCGAGCCGGTCGCGTGGGTGGGCACCGCGACGATCGCGTCGAGGACGTCGAAGCCCTCGATCAGGTTGCCGAACGCCGCGTACTGGCCGTCGAGGTCGCGCTGCGGGCCGGTCGAGTCGTGCGGCCAGTCGACGATGAACCACTGCGAGGTCGCGCTGTCCGGGTCCTGCGTGCGCGCCATCGAGATCGCGCCGTGGACGTGCGGCACGCGCGGGCTGGTCTCGAGGCCGATCGGCGGCATCGTCTGCTTGGGCGTCAGGCCGGTCGTGTAGCCGCCGCCCTGGATGACCCAGTCGGGGACGACCCGGTGGATGAGCGTGCCGTCGTACCAGCCGCCGTCGACGTACGCGAGGAAGTTCGCGGTCGTGATCGGCATCGCGTCGGGCTCGAGGCGCACGACGAGGTCGCCCTTCGTCGTCGACAGCACGACCACCGGCCGCGGATCGTTCGGGTCGGCGTCCGGGCTCGCGTCGGGACTGGCCGGGGTGGCGTCGCCGCACGCGCCGAGGCCGACGAGGAGGAGGACGGCGGAGAGCGGGGCGCGCATGGACCGCGAGCTTCCCCCGTCCGGCGGCCGGTTTCCACCGGTTCGCCGCCGCGGCGGTGGTGCGAGTGGCGTCGCCGGCGCAAGCTCTCGCGCATGAGCCGACGCGCCCGCGGGCGCACGCCTGACCGGTC
>DASZXE010000620.1:0-17602 GCA_035546475.1 Kofleriaceae bacterium | reverse complement strand
CGGCCGCGCGCGCGTCCTGCGCGGCGGCGCTGCCCGACTGCGGCTGGCCGGCCATCGCGGCGCGCGCGGCGGCCGCGGCCTGAGGCGACATCGAGGCCATGCGCTGCGAGTCGAGGCCCTGGTTGAGCGCGTCGCGCTGGGCGCCGCGCATCGCGCCGAGCTGCGCGCGCGCGGCGTCGAGCTGCTGCTGGAGCGCGTCGGTCGGCGAGGTGCCGGCCTTGCTCATCCGATCGAGCGCGGCCAGGTCGTTGCGGAGGCCGTCCGCGTTGCCGGCCGCCATCTGCGCGGCGGCGGCGGCGAGCTTCTCGAGGCGCCGCTCCGCCGACGGATCTCCGGCGCCGGCCTTCGACGACGCGGCCGCCTTGGCGAGCGCGTCGGCGAGCTGCTGGGCCGCCGCGGGATCGGCGGCCGCCCGGCGCATCGCCTCGCGGGCGAGGGCGGCCAGCGCCGCCGAGTCGGAGCTCTTCGCGGCCTCGGCGAGCTGCTGGGCCAGCTTCGGCGCGTCCAGCTTGGCCAGCTCCTCGGGCGACGGCGCCTTCGGCGTCGACAGCGCGTGCGACGCGCGGTCGAGCGCGCGCGACGCCTCCGACAGCTCGGCGAGCGCGCCGCGCGCGGTCGGCGACACCTTCGCGCGCGCGAGCGCCTCGGCGGCCTTCTTGGCCTCGGCCTTGGCGTCGACCGACGCGTTCTTGTCGCGGGCGATCGCGTCGGCGAGCTGGGCGATGCGCTCCAGCTCCTTCGGATCGATCCTGGCAGCGGCGGTCTCCTTGCGGTCCGGCTCGCTCGCGCGGTCGCCGCCGTGGTGGCCGGTCGCGCCGAGCAGGAAGACGACCGCGACCGCGGCGAGCGCCGACAGGGCGCCGCCGGTGTCGATGCGCAGGCGGAGCGGCGGCACCGCGGTCGCCTCGAGCGCGGGCACCGCCTGGTGGGCGCGGGCCAGCACGACCGGCGCGAGCGCCGCGTCGGGCCGCTTGCCGGCCTCGATCGCCGCCGCGCTGGCGAGCAGGTCGCTGGTGCCGTGGGCGGCATCGACCGCGTGGGCGGTGCGCATCGCGTCGCGCCAGATCCGCTTGCGCCGCCGGAACGCGACCACGCCGAGGGCGAGCGCCGCGCCGCCACCGACCGCCGCGGCGGCGACCGGCGTCCCCGCGAGCTGGGCGGCGGCGAGCGAGGCCGCGACGCCGGCGACCATCCACGGGACGCCGAGCACCGCGAGCTCGAGGCCCCGACGGCGGTTCGAGGCACGGCTCCAGCGGATGAGGGTAGGGGTGATGGTCATGCTCGTCCTCGCCATCGGACAACCCGAGCACCAGTTCGGTTGCGGAGAACCGCCGCCAGGTTACGCGTCGGGTGCAACGAAGCCTTCAACGCGACTATTCCGCGCCAGATCCATCGCCACGGTCAGGCGTTCGTAAGGGGGATCCATCGATCGCGTCGTCGACGTCCGTTGTCGGTCCGGCTCGACGTCCGTCGTCGGTCCGGTTCGACGTCCGTCGTCGGTCCGGCGAGCCTCCCACGAGTGGCGCCGGCGAGGGCGATCCATCGCTGGCCGCCGCTCGCTCCCGCGAGGCGCGGCCGCGCCGCGACCCGGGTGCGACAGCCGCACGCGCCGCGTGACGCCCGGCCCGACGCGTTCAGCCCTGGTGGGCCACTGTGAGTCCCGACACGCGCCGGCGCCACCCGCGCGCGGTGAGCGCGGTGCAGGGCCCGCCTCGACCCGCCTGCCATGCGCCGGGGCCCGTGGCGATCACCGCGTTCGTCGTCCCCTGCGGCCGGGCTACGGGCGCAGCCACTGGTCGGCGAGCGGGAACGGCCGGTGGCTCAGGTAGGCGAGGCGGCCGTCGGCGGCGAGCCGCGCGATCCAGAGGCCGCCGCCGGTGAAGGTCTCGACCGCGAGCGCGTACTCGGCGGTCCATGAGCCGTCGTCGGGGCCGGCGGCCGGCGCGCCGACCAGCGAGAAGGTCACCGGGCGGACGAGCCGGTGCATCCACCGCTCGATCGCGTCGATGCCGTCGAAGATCTCGGCCGGCGACGGCGGGGGCGCGCCGCGGTCGAGCGCGTCGTGGCGCTCGATGCGGGCGTCGGGCGCGACCGCGGCCTCGAGCGCCGCGCGGTCGCGGGGGCGGTTGAGCGCCGCGATCCACGCGGCGAAGCTGGCGGCGGCGTCCACCGCGCGACTATCGCCGCGGCCGCGCGGCAGGTAAAGCCGGTGTCAGGACAGCCGCGCCGCGAGCAGGTCCGCGGCGCGGGTCGCCAGCGCCATGATCGTCACCTGCGGGTTGACGCCAAGCGCGGTCGGCACCGCCGCGCCGTCGACGACGTAGAGGCCGGGCGCGCCGTGGACCTGGTGGTCGGGGCCGATCACCGACGATGCCGGGTCGCGGCCCATCCGCGCGGTGCCGAGCGGGTGGTACGCCGACAGCGAGAAGTCGGCGGCCCGCAGGCGCGCGCGCGCGAGCCGGTCGACGTCGGCCGGGCCGCGCAGCTCGTCGAAGCCGTGCACCGGCGTGATCACCGAGCGCGCGCCGGCGGCGAAGAAGACCCGCGCGAGCAGCTCGGCGCCGCGCTTGATCCGCGCGACGTCCGGATCGCCGAGGTTGTAGGTCACCACCGGCCGCCCGCGCACCAGCCGCACGCTGCCGCGCGACGTGTCCGACACCATGAAGCCGAACGACGCGACCCGGTCGTAGCCCTCCGCCAGCTCGATCAGCCGCGGGCCGATCTGGCTCATCTCCGACGCGGTGTACTCGAGCGGCGTCGCCGCGCCCTCCATCAGGATGCCCTGGTCGGCGAACTCGTCGATCGAGTAGCTCTGCGGCACGCCCTTCCAGCTCTCGACCCGCTCCTCCATCTCGCCGAGCAGGCCGAGCGCGGGATGGATCGACAGGTTGCGGCCGAGCTGCCCCGACCGGTCGGCGACCTGGTTGCGCATGAGCAGGACCGGCGTGAGCAGCGAGCCGCACGCCACCACCACCGCCGGCGCGTGCACCGTGAGTGTCCGGCCGCCGGACGACCGCGCGACCACGCCGACCGCGCGCCCGCGATCGAAGACGAGCCGGGTGACCCGCGCGCCGGTGTAGAGCTCGGCGCCCGCGCGCAGCGCCATCGGCACGTACGAGACGTTGGTCGAGCGCTTGGCGTCGGTCGGGCAGCCGAAGCAGCAGACGCCCTGGCCGTCGCAGGCGGGCGCGTTGCGGCGGAGCGGCCGGTGGCTGTAGCCGAGCCGGTCGGCGCCGCGGATGACGACCTGCGCGCAGCCGCCGAGGTGCTCCGGCGGCGTCGGCCCCGGCTGGAGGACGCGCTCGACCCGCTCGAAGTATGGCCCCATCGCCTCCGGCGACAGGTCGGCGAGCCCGTGGTCGTCGCGCCAGCGCCGCAGCACCGCGTCGGGCGTGCGGAAGCAGGTGCCGGAGTTGATCGTCGTCGTGCCGCCGACCGTCTTGCCGAGCGGGATCGGGATCGTGACGTTGCCGATCGAGAACGTCGCGCCCGCCGCGCGGTACAGCTTGCGCTGCATCGCGAACGGCCGGTCGGCGAAGTCCTTGCGCTCGAAGTAGTCGCCCTCCTCGATCATCACGACCGCGACGCCGGCCTCGGCCAGCTCCTTCGCCACCACCGCGCCGCCGGCGCCGGTGCCGATCACGACGACGTCGCAGGCGAGCGACTGGTCGGCGTCGAGCGTGGCCGCGGGATGGACGCGGTCGCGCCACCAGGCCGGCTTCGGCTCGGGCGCCGGGCGCAGCCGCTCGAACGCGCAGCCGAGCTGCTGGTAGAAGACCGGGTCCTCGAAGTGGGCGAACTTGAGCGGCACCATCAGCGCGCGCAGCGCGTTGCGGCGGACCACGCCGCCCGCCCGCCACGACTCCAGCAGCGCGAGCCGCTGGTCGACGCCGAGCGACGTCATCGTCCGCCCGCGCGACAGGAGCGCGGCGCCGTCGACCATGCCGACCAGCGCCCGGTACGCCCGCTGCGCCGACGACGACTGCTGGCCGAGGAACTCCTCGACGCGGTCGATCGTCCGCTCGCTCGCTCCGGGGAAGACGTGGCCGGCGGGCAGCGCGGCCTCGGCGATGGCCAGCAGGCTGGCGCGCTCGCGGGGGCCGAAGACCGACGATGCGACGCTCATTCGAGTCGAGCGTAGCACGGAATTGGTCCAATGGTTCGATGAATTTCGTCCGGCCTGCAGGCCGGGCCTTCAGCGGATGCGGTCGTTGACCAGCTCGCGCAGGTGGATCGGGTCGAACGGCTTGTCGATCCGCTGGTTGCTCACCTGGTCGAGGAACGCGCGGGCCTCGCCGGTGAACGCGCCTCCGGTCAGGAAGACCATCCGCGCCGCCTGGTCGGGCGCCGCCGCCGTCAGCCGCGCGTGCAGCTCCATGCCGGTCATCCGCGGCATCATCAGGTCGCAGAGGATGACGTCGAACCGCTCGCCGCCGTCGATGCGATCGAGCGCGGCGCGCGCGTTGTCGAGCGCGACGACGTCGTGGTCGTAGGCGAGGATGCGGTGGACCGCGCGCGTGATCATCGGCTCGTCGTCGACGACGAGCACCTTGCCGCGGCGGCGCGCGGCGGCCTCGACGACCGCCGCCGGCGCGCGCGCGGGCACCTGCGACGAGCTCGCGATCGGCAGGACGATGCGGAACTTCGTCCCCTTGCCGACCTCGCTCTCGACGTCGATCGTGCCGCCGAGCCCGGTCACGATCCGGTGGCAGATCGACAGCCCGAGGCCGGTGCCGACGCCGACCGGCTTGGTCGTGAAGAACGGCGTGAACAGCTTCGCCAGCACCTCGGGCGGCATGCCGCTGCCGGTGTCGGCGATCTCGACGAAGACGCCGCGGTCCGGCTCGACGCCGGTCGTCACCCGCAGCTCGTTCTCCTCGACGTGGCCCTCGGGGATCGCCTGGGCCGCGTTGACGATCAGGTTGAGGAAGACCTGGCCGAGGCGCGCCTCGTTGGCCTCGACCGCCGGCGTCGGCCCGTACTCCTTCACCAGCCGCGCGCGGTAGCGCAGCTCGTTCCACGCCATCCGCAGCGTCGACTCGAGCACCGGCTTCACGTCGACGGGGCCGGTCTGGTCGTCGGGCGAGCGCGAGAAGACCTTGAGGTCGCGCACGATCCCGCGGATCCGCTCGGCCGCCTCGCGCGCGTCGCGCAGCTCCTCGCGGACATCGGCGAGCTCGGTGGCGAGGCCGAGCTTGTCGGCGCGGGCGTTGAGCGCCCGGTGGGCCAGCTCGAGGTTCGCCATCACGCTGGCGAGCGGGTTGTTGATCTCGTGGGCGACGCCGGCCGCGAGCGTGCCCATCGACGCCATGCGGTCGGAGACGAGGAGCTGGTCCTGCAGCTTCTTGCGCTCGGCGCGCAGGTGGACGTCGCGCAGCTCCCGCTCGATCGCCGGGATGAGCCGCGCGAGCTTGCCCTTGGCCATGAAGTCCTGGGCGCCGGCGTGGATCGCGTCGACGGCGATCTCCTCGTTGACCGTGCCGGAGATGATGATGAACGGCAGGTCGAGGCCGCGCTCGCGGACGATCCGGAGCGCCATCGGGCCGCTGAAGCGCGGGAGCGAGAAGTCGGAGAGCACGACGTCCCACGCGCGCTGGTCGAGCGCGGCCTCGAGCGCCTCCGGAGTCTCGACGCGCTCGTGGGTCACGTCGTAGCCGCCGCGGCGCAGCTCCCGCAGCACGAGGATGGCGTCCTCCTCGAGATCCTCCACCAGGAGCGCGCGCAGCGGCTTGCCCATGCTCAGACGGACCCTAACGCGCGCGGCATCGAGTCACCTTATACGAAAGGTTCCGCGCGCCGCCAATGTTCGACGTGCGCACGAAGCGTGCGCGGGCGTACCTCACGCCTGAGGGATGAAGTTGCATGGGAGACAATGAAATCCACGCGCACACCATGGTTCGCGTCGCACGAGCTTCGATGCTCGAGCGAGCCCCGCGGTCACCGCTCCGCGCCGCGGCCGATGGTCGCGCGACCTCCGCCCGCGCCGGGCGCCGTGCGACGCGGACGGCGGTCGACGCCTCCGATCGCGCCGCGCATGGCCCGGTCGCGCCCGCGCCCGCGTCCGCGTCCACGCCGTCACGGGCGAGCTTGCTCGAAGCCGTCGCTGTCCCCGTCGTTGCCGCCATCGCCATCGCCATCGCCGTCCCGGTCTCCGTCGCAGTCGCCGAAACGATCGAGGCCGCCCGCGGGCGGCCTCTTCGTCGTCACACTCTCGAGCGGGAGAAGGGATTCGAACCCTCGACGTCGACCTTGGCAAGGTCGCACTCTACCACTGAGTTACTCCCGCGTGGCAGGTCGCTCTTGTAGCGAGGCGCGCCGGCGGTGTCAAGCGCACGGTCCGGCCGTTTGATCGGGAGCAGGCCGGATGGTAGCGTCACCGACACGATGCACGCCTCGCTGGCTCGCGCCCGCCTCCTCGTCCGCTCCCTGGCCACCGTCCTCCTCGCAGGCGCCATCGGCCACGGGCTCGCCGGGTGCACCCACGCGGGCGGCAAGCCGCCGGTCGACTCGCCGATCTACGCGTTCCAGCCGGCCGATCCCGACGACTACAGCGACGACAGCGGCAAGACCGACGACAGCAACGGCGACGACAGCGGCGGCGACGACGACAGCGGCGGCGACTCGAACTGAGCGCGGGATCTCCCCGACGTGTGCGGCATCATCGGCTACGTGGGCGGGAGGCAGGCGACGCCGCTCCTGATCGCGGGGCTGCGCCGGCTCGAGTACCGCGGCTATGACTCCGCCGGCGTCGCCGTCTGGTCGGCGGACGCCGGCACCCGCGTCGTCCGCTGCCGCGGCAAGCTGGGCGCGCTCGAGGAGCGCCTCGCCGTCGAGCCGCTCGCCGGCACGGTCGGCATCGGCCACACGCGGTGGGCGACCCACGGCCGCCCGTCCGACGAGAACGCGCACCCGCACAAGGTCGGCTCGGTCTCGGTCATCCACAACGGCATCATCGAGAACCACCTCGCGCTGCGCGCCGAGCTCGCCGCCGCGGGCGCGCGGTTCTCGTCGGAGACCGACACCGAGCTGGTCGCGCACCTGATCGATCGCGCGATGGCCGGCGCCGCCGCCGATGGCGCGGGCACCGGCAGCCGGCTCGCCGCCGCCGTCCGCGCGGCGCTCGCCAAGGTGCGCGGCGCCTACGCATTCGTCGTCATGTCCGACGACGATCCCGGCGCGCTGGTCGCCGCCAAGAACAGCTCGCCGCTGGTCGTCGGCCTCGGCGACGGCGAGAACTTCGTCGCCTCCGACGTGCCCGCCATCCTGTCCGAGACCCGCCGGGTCGTCTTCGTCGAGGAAGGCGAGATGGTCGTGGTGACCCGCGACGGCATCGCGCTCACCGACTTCGAGGGCCGTCCGCGCCACCGCGAGCCGCGCACGATCACCTGGTCGGCGGTGCAGGCGGAGAAGGGCGGCTTCAAGCACTTCATGCTCAAGGAGATCCACGAGCAGCCGCGGGCGGTGGCCGACACCCTCGTCGGCCGCGTCGAGCTCGAGCACGACGACGTCGTCCTCGACGGCCTCGACCTCGACGTCGCCTCGCTGCGCCGGATCGTCTTCGTCGCCTGCGGCACCTCGTACCACGCGGCCCTGGTCGGCGAGTTCCTCCTCGAGGGGCTGGCCCGCATCCCGGTCGAGGTCGAGCTGGCGTCGGAGTTCCGCTACCGCGACCCGCTGGTCGGCCCGGGCGACCTCGTGATCGCGGTCAGCCAGTCGGGCGAGACCGCCGACACCATGGCGGCCGTGCGCGAGGCGAAGGCGAAGGGCGCGCGGGTGCTGGCGATCACCAACGTGCTCGAGTCGTCGCTCGCGCGGCTCGCCGACCACGCCTTCTACACCCACGCCGGCCCCGAGATCGGCGTCTGCTCGACGAAGGCGTTCACCACCCAGCTCGCCGCGCTCACGCTCGTCGCGATCCACGTCGGCCGCCGCACCGGCAAGCTCACCGCCGCCCGCGCGCGAGAGCTGCTCGCCGAGCTGGTCGCGCTGCCGGGCAAGATGCAGGAGCTGATCGATCACGCCGCGCAGCTCCAGGTGCTCGCGCGCCGCTACGGCGGCAGCGGCTCCGGCTTCCTCTTCCTCGGCCGCGGCGCGCAGTTCCCGATCGCGCTCGAGGGCGCGCTCAAGCTGAAGGAGATCTCGTACATCCACGCCGAGGGCTACGCCGCCGGCGAGATGAAGCACGGGCCGATCGCGCTCATCGACGAGCACCTGCCGGTCGTCGTCCTCGCGCCGCGCGGCCCGCACTACGACAAGGTCATCTCGAACCTGTCGGAGGTGAAGGCGCGCCAGGGCAAGATCCTCGCGATCGCGACCCGCGGCGATCACGAGATCGGCACCGTCGCCGACGACGTGATCATGGTGCCCGACACCGCGCTCGAGCTGCAGCCGATCCTGACCGTGCTGCCGCTCCAGCTCCTCGCCTATCACGTCGCCGACGTGAAGGGCACGGACATCGATCAGCCGCGCAACCTGGCGAAGAGCGTCACCGTCGAGTAGCGATGGCGCGCGCGTCCCGGCCACCCCTGAAGCCGCGATCGACGCCGCGATCGACGCCGCGATCGACGCCGCGATCGAAGCCGCGATCGACGCCGCGATCGAAGCCCGGCTCCGAGCTCAGCCACCTCGACGCGCGCGGCCACGCCCGCATGGTCGAGGTCGGCGCCAAGCCGGAGACGCCGCGCACGGCGACCGCCCGCGGCGAGGTGCGCATGGCGCCGGCGACCGCGCGGCTGATCGGCGCCGGCGGCCTGCCGAAGGGCGACGTGCTCGCGGTCGCGCGGCTCGCCGGCGTGCAGGCGGTCAAGCAGACGGCGACGCTCATCCCGCTCTGCCACCCGCTGCGGATCTCGGGCGTCGACGTCGACATCGCGCTCGGCCGCGGGCGCGCGCGCATCACCGCGACCGTGCGCGCCTTCGATCGCACCGGCGTCGAGATGGAGGCGCTGACCGCCGTGTCGGTCGCGGCGCTCACCGTGTACGACATGGCGAAGGCGGTCGATCGCGGCATGGTGATCGGACCGATCGAGCTCGTCGAGAAGCGTGGCGGCCGCTCCGGCACCTGGCGGCGCGGCGCCGGCCCGCGCTGATCGCCCGGCGCGGGTGAGTCGCGGGCGTGTCGCTGCGTCGCCTCGGGTATCGGCCGGGGAGCGACGCGCCGAACGTGCGCCCGAGTACGCGCCGGTAGCCTCAAGATGTTCTCCGGGCGGCCGACCCGTCCGGCATGGTGGCTCGTCGAACGATGGAAGAGGCCGCACGCGGCCGAGGGGCAAGGTGACCGCGATGCGACTCCTGCTGGTCGACGACGAACCGCGCATCCTGAGCGGCCTGTCCCGCGCGCTGCGGACCTCCGGGTCGCGCGAGTGGGACGTCGCCACCGCGACCTCCGGCGACGAGGCGCTCGCCCGGCTCACCGAGGCGCCCGCCGACGTCGTGATGTCGGACGTCAACATGCCGGGGATGGACGGGCCGACCCTGCTCGGCGAGGTGCGCAAGCGCTGGCCCGAGGTCGTGCGGCTCGTGCTGTCCGGCTACGCGGACCTGATGGCGTCGCAGAAGCTCGCCGCCGTCGCCCACCAGTTCTTCGACAAGCCGCTGCGGATCGCGGACCTCGTCGACAGCCTGCGCCGCATCGAGCGGCTGCGGGCGCGGTTCGCCGAGCCGTCGTTGCGCGCGCTCATCGGCGGCATCGGCGAGCTGCCGGCGGCGCCGTCGGTCTTCGTCGAGCTGTCGGCGATCGTCGAGGATCCGACCGCGACGCTCGACGACATCACGCGCGTCGTCCGCAAGGACCCGGCGGTCTCCGCGCAGGTGCTGCACCTGGCCAGCTCGGCGTTCTACGCGCGCGGCGGGCCGATCGCCGACCTGCGCGGCGCGATCGGCCGCATCGGCGGCCGCATCGTCCGCATGGTCGCGCTGTCGGCGGCCGCGTTCCGCCCGCCGCCCAAGGTCGCGGCGATGGTCGATCGCATCCAGGCCCACAGCCTCGCCGCCGGCCTGCTCGCCGAGCAGATCGTCGGCGATCCCGACCACCGCGAGGCCGCGTTCGTGTCGGGCCTCCTGTCCGACCTCGGCATGATGGCGCTGGTGACGTGGATGCCGGACCGCTACCTGCCGCTCCTGTCGGCGTGGTCGAGCGAGCCGATCCACGTGCGCGAGAAGGCGGAGCTCGGCGTCACCCACGCCGATGTCGGCGCCTACCTGCTCGGCCTGTGGGGCCTGCCGCGCAACGTCGTCGAGGCGGTCAGCTCGCACCACGATCCGACGGCGATCGGCGAGCCGGCGTGCGACCCGACGATGGCGGCGTACGTCGCGCACGCGCTGCTCGCCGACGAGCCGGTCGACGAGCTGTACCTCGCGCGCTGCGGCGTCACCGACCGGCTGGCCCGCTGGCGGTCGCTGGTGAGCGACGTCAGCCGCACCGCGCCGTGACGCGCTGCGCGCCGCGTCCCGCGCGCGGCCCGTCAGGTCCCGAAGCCGATCGACAGCATCGCGCCGAGCGTGCCGTCCTGGCTGCGCGCCAGCACGTAGCGCGCCTCGACGCCGACCTGCGCGCCGAGCAGCATGAACTCCACGCCGGCCGCCGCCCACGGGCCGAGGTACGTGCGATCGCCGTCGCCCACCGGCGGCTCGTTGGCGCGGATGATCGCCCCGCCGCCGCCGAGGAAGAGCACCTGCCGGCGGTGGGCGCCGAGCGGCACCCGCACGCGCACGCCGGCGGCCATCTCCAGCATCGCCAGCGAGTCGGCGACGCGCGCGCTGCCCGCGCCGTAGTAGCTCCACGTCGTCGACCACGACAGGCCGAGGCCGATGCTCTGGTCGGCGCCGAGCGGCTGGTACGCCGCCTCGAAGCCGAACGCGAAGCCGGTGCCGAGCCGCGCCGCGAACGCGCCGGTGCCGGCCTTCATGCCGACCTGGCCGGAGACGCGGCCGAGCGGCATCGGATCGGCGGCGGCGACGCGCGGCGCGGCGAGCGCGGCGGCGGCGAGCGCGGCGACGGCGGCCGCCCGCATCAGAACTTCGACGTCGTGGCCAGGAACGTCATCTTGTCGTTCGTCGCCCGCAGGCGGCGCGACAGCGTGCGCACGAAGTTCCACAGCAGCTCGTAGGCGAGGTCGCGATCGACGAACAGCAGGTCCTCGAGGTCGCGGCGGTTGATGACGAACAGCCGGCAGCGCTCGTGGCAGACCGCGGTGGCCGACCGCGCCTCGTCGTCGATGAGCGCCATCTCGCCGAACGCGGCGCCGGCGCGGTGGACCGCCAGCGCCTCCTCGCCCATGCCGGGCACGTAGCGGCTGATGCGGATGGCGCCGTCGAGGATGATGTAGAGCTTGTCGCCGATGTCGCCTTCCTCGAAGACCTTGGCGCCGGTGGCGTAGGTCTCCTCGACGCCGATGTCGACGACCCGCCGGAGGTGGGCAGGCGGGATGCCGGAGAACAGCCCGATCTCGCCGAGGATCTCGAGCGTCGACTTCCCGGCGACGTCCGGCGCCTTGGCCGCCTTGGGCTCCGCGTCCTCCATGCTGGCCGCAGGTTCCCATGCCCCCCGCCGCATCGCAAGTTGCGATCATTGCTGTCGTCTCGGGCCGCCTCGCGCGTTGCGCACGTCGTGCGCGCGCCGGCTCGCCGTCGCCGGGCTGCGCCCACGGGAGCGAGTGCCACGCATCGCGCTGCGCTCGAGTCCCACTCCTCGCGGCTGGCACTCGACCCACCCGCCGAAAACGCCGGCGGGGCGCCGGTCACCCGACGCCCCGCTCGACGAGGCGCGCACGCACGCCGCGATGTCGTGGCTGGAACGACTAGAACTTGGTGACGACGAGGAACGCGATGATGAGCGCGTAGATGACGAGCGACTCGATCAGCGCGAGGCCGAGGATCATCGGGCCGCGGATCTTGTCGGCGGCGCCGGGGTTGCGGGCGATGCCGTCGAGCGCGGCCGCGGCGGCGCGGCCCTGGCCGAGACCACCACCGAGCGCCGCCAGGCCGAGGCCGATCGCGGCGCCGAAGACCATGATGCCGCCCTGGCTCGAGCGCGCCGAGTCGCCGGCGCTGTCGGCGAAGGCGAGGCTCCAGAAGCAGACGACGAGGAAGAACGTGAGGGCCGAGGTGATGCGCTTGGTCGTACGGTGGGTCATGACTCTGGTCTCCTGACTGCGGGGTTCGTGCGCGCGAAAAGCGCGGTATGCCTAACTCGGGACGGCGGCCGGCAGCAAGGCCGGGGCGCCACTAGTTCGATGCAGGAACGGGGGGATCAGTGGTGCGCGGCCGCGTGCTCGCCGCCGTCCTCGTGCTCCACCGCCATGCCGATGTAGACCATCGTCAGCGTGCAGAAGACGATCGCCTGGATCACGCAGACCAAGAGGCCGAGCGCGAGGAACGGGATCGGGACGAACAGCGGGACGAGCGTGAAGAACGCGAAGACGACCTTGTGGTCGGCCATCATGTTGCCCATCAGTCGCAGCGACAGCGACACCGGCCGCGCGATGTGACTGACCAGCTCGATCGGGAAGATGAGCGGCGCCAGCCACGGCGACGGGCCGAGGAAGTGCTTGAAGTAGGCGCCGACGCCGTGCTCGCGGATGCCGACCACGTGGGTGACGACGAAGACGGTGAGCGCGAGCGCGACGTTCGTCTTGAGCGTGTCATTGGGCGACACGAAGCCGGGGAACAGGCCGATCAGGTTGCCGAGCAGGATGAAGAGCCAGAGCGTGCCGACCAGCGGGAAGAAGCGGCGGCCATTCTTCTCGCCGAGCGCCCCCTCGACCATGCCGTAGACGCTCTCCGCCATCACCTCGAAGAAGTTGCGGAGGTTCATCCGGCGCGGCGGCACCAGGCCGCGGTCGCCCGACTCGGTCGCCTTGTTGAAGACGAGCGCGCCCCAGATGACGAACGCGAGCACGAGCAGCGTCACCAGCACGTGGGTGAGCGTGAAGTGGCTCTCCTGGAACAGCAGCAGGAACGGCTTCTTGCGGCCGAGGACGTTGGCCGCCTTCTCGTTGAAGCTCTGCCACCAGGTGAAGCGGTTGAGGTAGTCGAACCAGGTGCCGTGTTCACCCATGGGTTTGGCTCTTCGCGCTGGAGGGGCTCGGGGAGGGGGCGTCGCCGGCGGCCGGCGGCGTGTCGTCGGAGGGAGCAGGGGCCAGCGCCTCGAGGGCGGCGCCGATGACGATCGAGGGCATGAAGATCGAGTAGCCGACGATGAAGCCGACCGCGTTGATCGGCAGGAAGACGACGATGAGGGCGACGGCGCCCATCATGCCGACCATCTTCGGGAGGATGAGGTAGATGCGGTTCGAGCCGCGCTCGTCGCCTTCCTTGACGGCGGCGGTCCAGCGGAAGACCAGCCAGCGCAGCGCCGCGAAGTTGAGGCAGGTGAGGATGACGCCGAGCGCGACGCCGAGCGCCGGCCGCGACGACACGGTGAGCACCGCGACGATGATCGCGATCCCGCCGAGGATGTAGTTGAGCCGCTCGATGCGACGGATGCCGTGGCTGGTCATGGGCGGCCTCGCGCGTCGTCGTCCGCCTGGCCTCCGGCCGGGCCGGTCGGAGGCGGCGCTCCGCGCTCCCGCTCCGATTCCGCCGCCTCGCGATCCGCTGCTGCGACGTAGCGCCACACCGCGCGGACACCGGCGGCGAAGCCGAAGCAGAGGCAGAGCAGCATCAGCCACGGCGTGGTGCCGGCCTTGCGATCGAGCCAGAGGCCGAAGAAGAGCGGGACGACGACGGAGATCGCCATCTCGAGGCCGACCGAGGTCGCCGACAGCGTGCGGTAGTAGCCGCGGGTCTTCTCGGCGTACGGGGCGCTGGCCCGGCGGGCCGCGCTCGACGGGGCGGGGGCGCGCGTGGTCTCGCGTCCGCCGTCGCGGCCGGCCTCGCGCCCCGCGTTGCGCCGGGCCGCGTCGCGCGACCGGCCATCGTCGGCAGGGTCCGCCATCGCGGTCAGGGCCGTCGCGGCGAGGCTATGTGGGCGCGCTGCCATGAGAATCTGGTGCCCGAGGGCCGGCGCCGTGTAACACGCCCCCAGCACCCGGTCAATCCCCCGCGGATGCGCCTTTCTGTCCCCGTTGGGCCCTTCGCGGGCCCTCGCGCGATCCCCCTCCGGCCGCGTCAGTCTTCGTCGCCGAAGAGGGCGCCGACCGCGAGCTCGAGGGCCTCGAACGGCTCGGCGCGGATGGTCTCGCCGGCCGCCGCCCGCTGCACGACCGTGTAGCCGTCCGGGGACCAGCGGTGTACCAGCAAGATCTTCTCGTCGGGATCGAGGATCCAGTAGTGCGGCACCTCGGCCGCGTGGAGCACCCGCGGCTTCTCGACGAGATCGCGGCGCTCGTGCCTGGGCGAGACGATCTCGCAGACCCAGTCGGGGCGGACCTTCACCGGCCACTCGGTCGGACGTTCGGCGACACGGTCCCGCCGCCAGCCGGCGGCGTCGTGGCAGAAGAGGTCGCCGCGCGGATAGCCGACGTGGATCTCCGTGAAGATCCACCAGCCACCGGGCCCACGCGTCCCCGGCTTGCGGTTGAACGGGTCCACCGCGACCACGAGCTTGGTCTCGGCGTAGCTGTGGACCGGGGACGGCGTCGCCTTCTCGACGAGCTCGCCGCCGATGATCTCCAGGCGCTCGGAGTCGGCGTGCGCGCGAAGGTCCTCGAAGGTCGCCGGGCGTCGGGCGGGAAAGGCCACGTCGGCAGTGTAGCGCGTCAACGCCTCTTGCGGCCCGCCGTCGGCGGGGAGGCGGGGGCCGCGGGGGCGCCGACGAAGGCGGCGAGGTGCTGGCCGGTCAGGGTCGACCGGGCGGCGACCAGCGCGGCCGGCGGGCCCTCGAAGACGACCCTGCCGCCGTCGTGGCCGGCGCCGGGGCCGAGGTCGATGATCCAGTCCGCGTGCGCCATCACCGCCTGGTGGTGCTCGATCACGATCACCGACTTGCCGGCGTCGACCAGCCGGTCGAGCAGGCCCAGGAGCTGGCGGAGGTCGGCGAGGTGAAGGCCGGTGGTCGGCTCGTCGAGCACGTAGACGCCGCCTTCCTCGCCCAGGTGGGTCGCGAGCTTGAGCCGCTGGCGCTCGCCGCCGGAGAGCGTGGTCAGCGGCTGGCCGAGCCGCAGGTAGCCGAGGCCGACGTCGGCCATCCGCCGGAGGATCGCCTGCGCCGGCGGGAGCTGCGCCGGGCCGCTGCCGAAGAACGCCAGCGCCTCGGCGACCGACAGGTCGAGGACCTGCGCGATGTCCTTGCCGCCGAACCGGTACTCGAGCACCGACGCCTGGAACCGCTTGCCGGCGCAGTCCTCGCAGACGGTGCTGACGCCCGCCATCATGCCGAGGTCGGTGTAGATGACGCCGGCGCCGTTGCAGGTCGGGCAGGCGCCCTCGGAGTTCGCGCTGAACAGCGCCGGCTTGACGTTATTGGCCTTCGCGAACGCCTTGCGGATCGGCTCGAGCAGGTCGGTGTAGGTCGCCGGGTTGCTGCGCCGCGAGCCGCGGATCGCCGACTGGTCGACGGTGACGACGCCCTCCCTGCCGCTCACCGAGCCGTGGATGAGCGAGCTCTTGCCCGAGCCGGCGACGCCGGTGACGACGACCAGCACGCCGAGCGGGACGTCGACGTCGACGCCCTGCAGGTTGTGCGTGCGGGCGCCGCGCACCGCGAGCGCGCCCTTCGGCTTGCGGACGGTCGCCTTGAGCGCCGCGCGGTCGGACAGGTGGCGGCCGGTCAGCGTGCCGCTCGCGCGCAGGCCGTCGACGGTGCCCTCGAAGACGACCCGGCCGCCCGCGTCGCCGGCGCCGGGGCCGAGGTCGACGACGTGGTCGGCGATCGCGATCAGCTCCGGCTTGTGCTCGACGACGAGCACGGTGTTGCCCTTGTCGCGCAGGCGGAGGAGCAGCTCGTTCATCCGCTGGATGTCGTGCGGGTGGAGGCCGATGGTCGGCTCGTCGAAGACGTAGGTGACGTCGGTGAGCGACGAGCCGAGGTGGCCGATCATCTTCGTGCGCTGCGCCTCGCCGCCCGACAGCGTGCCCGACGGCCGGTCGAGGCTGAGGTAGCCGAGGCCGATCTCGACGAACGAGTCGAGCGTCTCGCGCAAGGCGGTGAGGAGCGGCGCGACCGACGGCTCGTCGAGCGCGCGCACCCACGCGGCGAGGTCGCTGATCTGCATCGCGCAGGCGTCGGCGATGCTCTTGCCCCGGATCTTCGACGAGCGCGCCCCCTCGCTCAGCCGGGTGCCGCCGCAGTCGGGGCACGGGCGGAAGGTGACCGCGCGCTCGACGAACGCGCGGATGTGGGGCTGCATCGCGTCGACGTCCTTCGACAGGAACGACTTCTGGATGCGCGGGATCAGGCCCTCGTACGTGAGGTTGATGTTGCCGACCTTCACCTTGCGCGGCTCGCCGCGGAGGAAGAGCTCGCGCTCGGCCTTCGTGTACTTCTTGATCGGCTTGTCGGGATCGAGGCCCGACGAGCCGAAGATGCGCACCTGCCAGCCGTCGGGCGTGTAGCCGGGGATGGTGAGGGCGCCCTGGTTGAGCGACTTCGACTCGTCGAAGAGCTGGGTCAGGTCCATGTCGGAGACGTTGCCCATGCCCTCGCAGCGCGGGCACATGCCGCCGGTCAGGTCGAGCACGCGCTGCTCGGTCTTGCCGGCGCCCTTGTCGATGGTGAGCGAGCCGACCGCGCGCACCGACGGGACGTTGAAGGAGAAGGCGTTCGACGAGCCGATGTGCGGCTTGCCGAGGCGGCTCCACAGCACGCGCAGCATCGCGTTGGCGTCGGTGGCGGTGCCGACCGTCGACCGCGCGTTGGCGCCCATCCGCTCCTGGTCGACGATGATGGCGGTGGTGAGCCCGTCGAGGACATCGACCTCGGGCCGGGCGAGCGTCGGCATGAAGCCCTGGATGAAGGCGCTGTAGGTCTCGTTGATGAGCCGCTGCGACTCGGCGGCGATGGTGCCGAACACGAGCGACGACTTCCCCGAGCCGGACACGCCGGTGAAGACCGTGAGCCGGCGCTTCGGCAGCTCGACGCTCACGTCCTTCAGGTTGTTCTCTCGCGCGCCGCGCACGCGGATGAGGTCGTGCGCATCGGCGGGGTGCGTCGTCGGGGCGGCCATGCCGCCGACCATCGCACCGCGCGCCGCCGCCCTGTCAAGCGGCGGGCCGGGCCCGATCACGGGCCGTGCGGGCACGAGCCGGACGTCTCGGTGTACTCGCAGTTGGCGCACTTGTTGGCCTCGCACGTCGCGAGCTGCTGGTCGCTGCAGTGGTCGAAGTAGACCGGGCCGAAGCCGTCCTCGCAGACGGTCGTGGTCTCGGGCTTGGTGTCGACCGCGCAGGCCTCCTCGCCGGGCTGGAGCACGAGCTGGTCACGGCACGCCTCGGCCTCCGCCTCGTCCTTGGTGAGGAAGGTGACGACCTGCGAGTTGCACATCGCGTCGATGACGACGACGGTGTGCGGATCGCCGTCGACGTAGCAGGGGTCGGACGACTCGGTCGGGCAGGTGCCGAGGTAGCAGGTGCCGCTGTTGCAGCTATCGCCGCAGCACGGTCCGCCCGGCTGCCCGCACTCGCCCTCGCAGGTGCCGTAGCCGTCGGCGGCGCCGACGCAGGC
>DASZXE010000619.1:0-3036 GCA_035546475.1 Kofleriaceae bacterium | reverse complement strand
CGCGCCGCGTGATCTGGCAAGATCGCCGGAGGAGGCGTCATGGGGCCCTGGCTCGTCGTCGTGCTCGTCTGTGCGGTGGTGGCGGTGGCGGCCGTCGGCTACCTCGGCTTCTACGAGCCGCCGTACGCCGGCCTGATCGCGGACCCGCGCCGGTCGCTCGTCTTCGCCCACCGCGGCTTCGGCAACCACGCGCCCGACAACAGCCTGCGCGGCGCGCAACTGGCGCTGGCCGCCGGCATGGACGGCATCGACATCGACTCGCAGTTGACCGCCGACAAGCAGCTCGTGGTCTTCCACGATCTCGGCGTCGATCACCGCACGACCGGCCACGGCAGCGTCGCCGACAAGACGCTCGCCGAGATGCGCGCGCTCGATCTCGGCGTCAAGTTCGGCCCCGGCTTCGAGGGCGACCACGTCGCGTCGGTCGAGGACGTGCTGCGCGCCTACGACGGCCAGCGCGCGATCGTGATGATCGAGCTGAAGGTGCCCGGCACCGCGGCGACCGGCATCGAGCAGCAGTTCGTCGAGCTGCTCGAGAAGTTCCACGCCCACGAGCACGTCTATCTGAGCTCCTTCAATCCGCTGGTCCTCCGTCGCCTGAAGAAGCTGTCGCCGAAGGTGCGCACCGTCTTCATCTTCATGGACACCAACTGGACCGAGGAGATGCTCGAGGGCCAGGACCCGAAGGCGAACGGCGGCCGCGACATCCCGTTCTACCTGCGCCGCGAGCCGTTCCGCCGGGCGATCCGCAAGCTGGTCAAGCCGGACCTCGTCAGCGTGCAGCGCGACGTCGCGCCGTCGACGATCGATCGACTGCAGGCGCGCGGGGTGCCCGTCTTCCTGTGGACGCTCGACACCGAGGCGCAGATCCGCTGGGGCCTGGCGCGGCGGCCATACGGCATCATCTCGAACGAGATGGTGGTGGCGAAGGAGCTGCGCGACGGCAGCCGCGCGGCGGCGCCGTGACGACCTGCCGCGGGGCAGCCGGCGCCGGCCGTGTCATCGATCAGCCGATGAAGCGCGCCGCGCCCGCCATCGCTGCCCTCTGCGCCGCCGCGCTCGCGTCGGGCTGCATCACCGTCGTCGCCTACGACAACTACTGGACGCACACCGGCACGCGCACGAGGGTGGCCGTCGAGGGGCTCGGCGCCGAGCTCGCGGTCGGGGCCGCCGGCGGGCTCGCCTACTCGCTCGACGACGACGTGTCGGTGGGCGACGGCCTGCTCGACGGCGTCGGCGCCGCGCTGCTCCTCGACCTGCAGGCGGCGCTCGTCGTCATGATCGCCAGCTTCTTCCATCATCCCGGCCACGCGGGCGACTGACACGCTCGCCGGTGGCAGTGCGCGCGTCAGCGGTGATCGCGAACGCGGGCGCGCTGGCGGAACGGCGGCCGGGTGACGGTCACGTGGTGGCCGCCGTGCACGATGATCGGGTGATGGTGGACGAAGACCCGCCGCGGGTAGAACGGGTCGTACCACCAGTACGGGCCCCAGCCGGAGTAGAGCACCACGTCGCCGTAGGTCGGCGGCTGGGTCTCGATCCGCTCGAAGCGCGTGCGCGACGCGTACGGCCGCGCGGCGGTGTTCACCTGCCAGAGAAAGTCGAACGCGGGCAGCGCCTCGGTGCCGAAGTTGGCCGGCAGCGGGTAGTAGAGATCGAACACGCGTCGCTCGCGGCGCGCGATCGGGATCGCGGGCGCGCTCGGCGCGTCGGTGTTGACGTAGATCGGGCCGCTGCGGCCCTCGCCGACGATCTCGACGAGCTGGTCGGAGGTCGAGACCGTCCACGGCGTGTCGTCGCCGTCGTTGCTGACGGTCATGCGCACCTGCAGCACGTCGATCGGGTTCGAGCCGTCGGGCGTGATCTGCACCATGCCGAACGAGGTGACCGTGACGCTGCCCTGCGGCGCCTCGGGCGGCACCGCGACCGTCGTCGCCGGATAGCCGTCGGTCCACGTGGTCGCGCCCTGCGGTGAATAGATGTAGCCGGCCGTCGCGCCGCAGCCGGCGAGGGCCACGAGGGCGAAGGCACTCCATGCGCGGATGGGCCTCATGCCTCCTCGGAGATTGCATACGTCGTGCCTCGCGGCGCGCCGGCGTCCGACGCTCGCGGCGACCGTCGTCGGCACGCACGCCACCGCGCCTGCGCAACCGGCCGAGACCGCTCGGCCGCGCGCGGGCACCCGCCCCGACGGAGCGCAGCCGGCCGGGCGACCGGCGCCGACGAGGGAGTCGTCGAACGGCGCCTCGAACGCGCACGAGGTGCACCTGCGCGAGCAGGCGACGTCGTCGAGGCGATCGTCGACGAGTTGCTCGCCAGGCGGGCGGCGTCACCGTCGACGGCGCGCCCGAACCGCGCGCACGCGCTGGACGTGGTCGGGCCACGCGCGCGGGAGTGAAACACGTCTGCCATGAATCTCTCACCCCGCCGGGCTGGATCCCCGGCATGATGCGCGTGGGGGGCCGGGCAGGCGTAGGTCTGCCTCCGGTCGGAGCTCGTCATCGCGCGCCATGGGGGGGCGGATGACGCGTCGGTCTCCTCGACGAGGAGATGTCGACATGTCCCGGTTCGAGCTCATCACGTTGATCCTGTCGGCGGGGAGCGCTGTCGCCCTTGCCGCGTGCGCCGATGGCGGCGACGACGCGACCGCGCGCGATGCGAAGGGGCGGGTGGCCGTGTGCCAGGCGTCGGCGACCGACCCGACGGCGATGACGACCGTCGCGGTCGCGCCCGACCAGGTGGACGGCCTGCTCGCGCAGGGCGCCCACCTCGGCGCGTGCGGCGAGACCGTCCTCTATCACGAGCACGGCGACGACGATGACGACGACGACCACGGCCACGGCCACGACTCCTGCGACGAGGGGTGCACGGGGCCGCAGGGTCCGGCGGGGCCGCGTGGTCCGGCGGGTCCGGCGGGGCCTGCAGGTCCGGCAGGTCCGCGTGGTCCGGCGGGTCCGGCGGGGTCACCAGGTCCGATCGGCCCGGCGGGCCCGGCGGGTCCGGCGGGCGCGCGCGGTCCGGCGGGTCCGGCGGGTC
>DASZXE010000618.1:0-4327 GCA_035546475.1 Kofleriaceae bacterium | reverse complement strand
TTGTCGAGCAGCACGCGGTGGACCTCCGGATCGCGGTCGGCGCAGGCGTCGCGGACGATGGCGAGCCGGTAGTCGGCGTCGGCCGCGTGGCAGGCGGTCGACAGCACGATGCCGCTGGTCGCGATCCCGAGCAGCACGAGCGTGTCGATGCCCCTCGCCCGCAGCAGCACGTCGAGGTCGGTGCCGTGGAAGGCGCTGACCCGGTGCTTGACGACCACCGCGTCGCCGTCCTGCGGCGCGATCGCGGCCGGCAGGTCCGCGCCGGGCGGGCCGAGGAAGCGGCCGGTCGAGCGGATCGCCGAGAAGGTGGCGTTGCGCGGGCTCACCTCCGGATAGCCCGGCCGGAAGCCGAGCACGACGTAGAAGACGGGCGCGCCGGCCTGGCGGGCGGCGGCCAGCACGGTGGCGGCGTGATCGACGACCGCCGCGGCGTCGCCGCCGAACATCGCGACCACCTCGGCCTGCAGGTCCATCGCGAGCACGGCCGTGCGCTGCGGATCGAATTTCATGGACACGTCCATGAATATGATAGACATGTCCACGAATGTCAAGGCGCGACCCGACGGAGTTCATCGACACCTTCGGCACCGTGCGCCGGCGCCTGTCGGCGCTGGCGGCGCAGAAGTACGCCACGATCGAGCTCGGCCCGATGCAGGCGAAGCTGCTCCGTCACGCGGGGCGGCGCGCGCCGATCTCGCAGGCCGAGCTCGCGCGCGTCACCGACAGCGACCCGGCGCTGGCCGGGCGCGTGCTCGGCGCGCTGCTCGAGCGCGGGCTCGTTGCGCGCCGGCGCAGCAGGGAGGATCGCCGCGAGTACGTGGTCGAGCTGACGGCGGCCGGCCGCCGCGTGTGCGATCGCATCGAGAAGCTGCGGGCCGAGCTGGCGGCGGAGCTCGTCGGCGCCCTCGACGCGCGCGACCTCGACGACTTCGACCGGATCGCGAAGAAGCTCCTCGACGCGACCGGCTGATCGCGGGCTGCGCGCGGGCGCCGCCCGGGGCGCTGGCACGCACCGTCTGCGCGCGTCGCAAGCCCGGCGTCCCGCGCCGCCCGGGATCGCCGGCGCGTCACGATCCGGTCATGTCGTGGGCCCCGGCGGCGGGACATTGCTCCCTCCGCCCATGGATGGTATCCACAGCCACACTCCACTGCACTGCGCCTCGGG
Organism: Kofleriaceae bacterium; assembly: GCA_035546475.1. GTDB lineage: Bacteria > Myxococcota_A > Polyangia > Haliangiales > Haliangiaceae > UBA2376. The sequence goes on along the minus strand of DASZXE010000618.1, from coordinate 3,162 downwards.
CGCGGGTCGTTCGTGCCGCTCGGCGGCGCCGCCCGCTCCTCGACGAGGCGTCGATCGACCCTGTTGTCCCGAAGCTCCTCCGACCTCACGCCTGTCCCGCTCGCCGACCTCCGGGTCGGCCGACGAGGTGGCGCGAGCGTGGAGGCGGAGGCGTGAGCATGGATGAAGCCCCGATCCGGTTCGCCGGGCGTCCCGAGCGAGTCTTCATCTCCGTCGACGAGCGCACGGGCGTGTCGACGCTGTCGTTCGCGCCGCCCGGCGTCGCCGACCCGATCGTGCGCGCCGACGACGCGCGCGGACAGCAGGCGCTGCAGGCCGCCCGCGGTATCGTGGCCACCCACGCGGGGTGCGTGATCGTCGGTCCGCACTTCCACACGTCCAAGCCGGGCGGCGCCACGAAGCCGCGCCGGCGTCGCTAGGAGTCTCCGTGGCATTCAACTCACGCCCCAGCCAAGCCAAGCGCCAGCGCGAGCTCGCGCAGAAGGACAAGGTCGCCGAGCGCGCGGCGCGCCGTGCGGACCGGAAGGAGCGGGCCGCCGTCCGCCGGGCCGCGGGCCATGTCGGACCGGAGCTGGCCGACCCGATCGCGCCGTTCGCCGACGACGGCGCCGGGCCGTCGGGGCTCGACGCTCCCGCCAACGACGACACCGCCGGTGACGGCACGTCGGCCGCCGGGCCGTCGCCCGACGCGGCGGCCTCCGCGCGGCAGAAGCCGACCGCGGTGAGCCGGCTCTACGTCGGCAACCTGTCGTTCGCGACCGACGCCGACGCGCTGCGCGAGCTGTTCGAGTCGGCGGGCGAGGTGGCCGACGTGCAGGTCGTCATCGATCGCGACACCGGGCGGCCGCGCGGCTTCGCGTTCGTCACCATGGCCAGCGTCGGGGCGGCGCGGAAGGCGATCGCGGAGCTCGAGGGCGCGACGCTCGACAACCGGCAGATCCGGGTGAGCGAGGCGCAGGAGCGGATGGAGCGCGGTGGCGGCGGCGGCGGGCGCGGCCGGGGCCGCGGCCGCTTCTGACGCGAGCGAAGGGGCGCGGCAACGGCCTCGCGGGAAGCGCGCCGCTCCCGGGACGACGCGCGCGCCGCCTTGCCGGTCCGCGCGGACCTCGCGTTGCTCGGCCCGGTCGCGTCGCGGTGCCGGTGCCATCCGGCCGGTCGCTCGCGCCCGCGAGCCTCAGCGCGCGAGCTGGGTGAGCTGCACGAGGTTGCCGCAGCCGTCCTTCAGCATCGTGATCTGCGAGCCCGCGGTGACGGTGGTGACCGGCATCGTGAAGGCGGCGCCGCGCGCCTCGAGGCGCGCGTAGGCGGCCTTGACGTCGTCGGTGAAGAACATCACCGCCGGCTGCCCCTGCTGGAACAGCGCCTCCTGGTACGCCTTCGCCGCCGGGTTGTCGTTCAGCGCGAGCTGGAGCTGCGTGCCGTCGCCGTCGCCGGGCGCGGTCACCGTCAGCCAGCGGTACGGCCCGTTGCGGACGTCGTCCTTCTTCGCGAAGCCGAGGACGTCGGTGTAGAAGGCCAGCGCCTTGTCCTGATCGTCGACGTAGATGCTGGTCAGCTCGATGCGCAGCGTGTCGGCCGGCGCGTGCTTCGCCGGCATGGTGGGCCCCTTGCTGGTGCCGCCGCACGCCGCGAGGGCCGCGGCGGCCATGATCGCCATGATGGTCTTCATCGCTGTGACTCCGTGCGCGGTGGGTCAGCGCCGCTTCGAGACGGCATCGGTGAGCGCGCCGAGGATCCACTGCCAGCCCGCGATCTGCTGGCGGCCTTCGTCGTCGTCGGGGACGCCGGCGTGCACCAGCCTGACCAGCGTGCCGCCGTCCTTCGCCTCGAACGTGGTGGTGACGACGCTCTCGCGGCCCTTCGTCGCCTCGCACACCCAGGTGTGCTCGACCACCTTGCCGCGCTCGAGGCGCGTGAACAGGCCGTAGTGGATCCAGGTCTGTCCGCCGGCGGCGACGCGGTGGTAGAAGAGGCCGTCGACCTTGCCGTCGAAGATGATCTTCGACTTCATCGTGTCGTTCTGCGGGCTGAACCAGGGGCCGCCCGGGCAGTGCGGATCCATCCAGACGTCGTAGACCTCGTCGGGCGACGCGGGGATCTGGCGGGAGCATTCGAGGCTGGTGAGGTTCATCGGGGTCTCCTGTTCCTGAAGTAGTCTTCGAGCCGGTCGAGCCGCTCGTTCCAGTACTGCTCGTAGCGCTCGGCCCAGCTCGCCACCTCGCGCAGTGGCGCGGCGTCGAGCTCGAGCGTGTGCTCGCGACCCTGACGGGTGCGGCGGACCAGACCCGCGCGCTCCAGCACCTTGACGTGCTTGGAGACGGCGGCCAGCGACATCGCGAACGGCAGGGCGACGTCGGTGATGCGCGCCGGACCGCGGGCGAGGCGGTCGACGATCGCCCGCCGGGTCGGGTCCGCGATCGCCTGCAAGGTCGCGGAGAGCGTTTCCACGACTCAATGCTTAACCGTACGGTTGAATGTTGTCAAGCGGGAACCGTGCGAGACCGGCGCGAGCCCGGGTCACAGCTTGATGCGGGCGCGCAGGCCGGCGACCAGCTCCGTGCGGCCGGCGAGGCGGTAGAGCTGGCTGTCCGGCTCGAACGTGAGCCAGGGCAGGGGGCGCAGCTTGTAGAACAGCTCGACGAACGCCTCGGCGCGATCGGCGAAGCGGATCCAGGCGGCGCCGGCGCCGATCGTGTTGCGGCGGCCGAGCACGCCGTGCAGCGTCGCGCCGCCGCCGATGTACGCCTGCGCGTCGAGGCCGCCGGCGTCGGGCGCGTAGCCCGCGCGCGCGAAGCCCTGCACGCTGCGATCGTCGTCGGGATCGCGGGAGAGGTAGAGGCGCAGGTCGGCCGAGCCGAAGACGCCGTCGACGCCGGTCGCGGTGTGGCGCCAGACGCCGAGGCTGTGCACGCCGGCGCCGGCGCGGCCGCGCAGCGCGTGGGTGACGACGACCGCGCCGAGCTCGACGACGCCGTCGGCGCGGCGCCAGCCGGCGAGCTCGCCGACCGCCGGCGCGCCCTCGTACGCGCCGGCCCGCAGCTCGACGCCGGCCATCGGCGCCACCCGCGCGGTGATGCCGAGGCCCGGCGCCGGGAACGACGGCATCGGCACCGTCGGCGGCACGCCGTACGACGAGTTGACGAAGTTGCCGGAGAACCGCGG